>JALYFY010000468.1 GCA_030777385.1 Pseudomonadota bacterium
GATCCGGGCTTCCCGGAATGAAGGCATCGAAGGCGGCCCAGAACTCCTCGCGGATCACGTCGCGCTCCATGAGGATCTCGTGCCGGGCGCCGGGGATCACGATGACGCGGCCCGCCTTGAGCCGCGAGGCGAAGCGCTCCGTGGCCGGCGTCGCGCAGACGGGATCGGCGCCGGCTGCGACGATCAGGGTCGGCAGACGGATCTTCACCGAATAGCGCGGGTCGGCGAAGCGCTTCATGAAGCGGAAGGCGCTGTCCATCCAGGCAACCGTGGGGGCTCCGATGGCGCCCACCCCCATGGCATGGGCCACCTCGGCGTTGCGGGCATAGCGGACGGGGTCGCCCGTCAGGCGGTTGCCCTTGAACGGCATGGTGGAGATGGACGTCTCGCCGCCGCCGGGCACGAACATCGATCCCATGCCTAACAATCGCAGGACACGTGCGAGAAAGGCGGAAGGGCGCGTGCGCTTGATGATGCACAGCGCGATCATCGGCGTCGTGGTCACGAGGCGGCGGAAGGGCAGCCAGGTCTCATAGGCCGCGTTCAGCGCGATGGCGCCTCCCATGGAGTGAGCCAGGCCGAAATGCGGCTCAGGCATGTGGGGCACCAGGATCTGATCGCGGATTGCCTCCAGATCGTGCCGAAAATCGGCAAAGCGGCGCACATGGCCCTTGCGGGGGTTGCTGACCTGCCGGCCGGAGAGCCCCTGCCCGCGCCAGTCGAAGGTCACGACGGCAAAGCCCCGGTCGAGCAGCTCGCCCACCACCTCGAAATACTTCTCGATGAACTCCGCCCTGCCCTGCAGGATGCAGACCGTGCCCTGCGGCGCTTCGGTCTCCGGCATCCAGTAGGCCGTCCGGAGCGGGATCCCGTCACGGGTGGTCACGCTCAGGAGCGTCGGCTCGCCGGGCACGGGATTGTCGGGGGTGGTGATGAATTCCACGGCAGGTTCCAGATTGAATGCTTGAGGCCTGTTATAGGGCATTTCCCTTGCGGAAAACGAGCCTCTTGACGGCAAACCTGTCTATTCCCACATCGAGATCGTGCCGGCCATGACGGCGGCACGACAACCCGGATCCAGCCTATGCGAGGTGGATCCATATCTGCATGTTGCTTCAAACGGAGGATATGCCATGCGACAGTACGATCTTGCTCCCCTGTACCGCAACACGGTCGGCTTCGACCGTCTTTTCTCGATGCTCGACCAGCTCGTCAGCGTCGATGCGGCCCCCAGCTACCCGCCCTACAACATCGAGCGCACCGGCGAGAATGCCTATCGCATCTCCATCGCGGTGGCCGGCTTCACCGATCGCGACCTGACCATCGAGGTCAAGGAGCACACGCTGTCCGTGCGCGGCGAGCGCAAGCCCTCCGAGGAGCGGAAGGCTGACGTTCTCCATCAAGGCATCGCGGCGCGCAGCTTCGACCGGCGCTTCCAGCTTGCCGACGGCGTGCAGGTGGTGGGTGCGGCCCTCGAGCACGGCCTGCTCCATCTGGACCTCGTGCGCGAGATCCCGGAGGCCAAGAAGCCGAAGCTCATCCCGATTTCCTCGAACGGCGCTCAGCAGACCATCGAGGCCCAGAAGGCTGCTTAAGCCTTAAGGCTGCGTAACGAATTCTCTGAAGCTCAAACGAAGAGCGCCCCGGTTGATCCGGGGCGCTTTTTTGTTTTTGAAACCTGGTCCTTGGTCATCCCGCCGGGGCTGGTTGGGCCCCGTGGTCAACGGTCTCGTGGGATGATCAATCGCGGGAGAATGCGGCAGGGTTAGGGCAATCACTCCGCGGCCTGCCTGGATACCTCCGAATAGGCAACCTCGATCACCTTGCGCACATCCTCTTCCCGGGTCGCCCAGGAGGTGACGAGGCGGACCAGTACCTCGCCGGCTTGAACCCGCTCGGTTTCCGGCAGGCTGATCTCCGTCCAGGGGTGATAATGGACCCCGGCTGCTTTCAAGGCCTTGTCCAAGGCCTGCGGAAGGATCGGGAACACCTCGTTGGCCTGGGTCGGCCAGCCCAGGCGCACGCCCGGCAGCTCTGAGAGCCCCTCCGAGAGAAGCTTAGCCATGCGGTTGGCATGCCGGGCGTTGGCGTACCAGTGGTCGTCCGCGAAATAGCCCTCGAACTGCGCCGCAATCAGGCGCCCCTTGGAGATGATCTGGCCGGCGCGCTTGCTCCTGTAGTCGAGAGCCTCCGCCAGCTCCGGGCGGAACACCACGATGGCCTCGGCCATCAGGCCGCCGTTCTTGGTGGC
>JALYFY010000469.1 GCA_030777385.1 Pseudomonadota bacterium
CTCTCAGTGGGGCTGGGGTCCACGCAGGCGCGCGGCAGGGTTCCCCGGCAGGGGGACGGATGATCGGCATTCCTGTGCGGGTGGGCTTTCACGTCGTATTAGGTAGCGGCGGATTATCGCGCATCGACCTCCATCCTCATCTCTGGATCAGTATTTCTCGTGCGTGTTTTCTCAGCAACATGTTCTTGGGGGAGATGGTCCGAGGGAGCGTCAGGCGTGCAACGGCGCGCGTGCCGGATATGACTGACGCGATGCTCCGCCTCCCCATAGCGTCGATGACAACTGGACGGGACGACACCGAGGGAGCCAGCATGCCGCCTGTAGGGTCTCATCGAGGCGGGGCGCAGCAGGCTGCAGGCGTCCCGGATCGCGGGGCTATCCCTCCTGGATGAGGTTCTTCGCCGGGTCGGAGCTTCGTCAGCGGACCTGAGAGGACGTCGCATGAGCCTGTCTGCATCCCATGCCTTTTACGCAGGTTCCGCGGAGCCATCTGGTTGAGCCCGCGCCCCGGATGCTCGTACCAAGGGCGCAGTGAGTGTCCGGCGCATCCGGCGAGAAGCGATCGACCAGCCCGAACGAGGTGGATGACAGATGAGCGACGTGGACGCCCTTGTGGTCGGAGCAGGCGTGGTCGGGCTGGCCTGCGCCCTGTCATTGGCGCGCCGGGGCCATCAGGTGATGATCGCCGAGGAAGCCTCGTGCTTCGGCAGCGGGGTGAGCAGTCGCAACAGCGAGGTCATTCACGCGGGGCTCTACTACCCGGTCGGATCGCTGAAGGCCCGGCTTTGCTTGCAAGGCCGCGATCTCCTCTACAGCTTCTGCGAGCAGCGGAACGTGCCGCATCGCAGACTGGGGAAGCTCATCTTCGCGCATGCCGAGGAGGACCTGCCGGCGCTGGAGCGGATCGCGGCCCGGGCCGACGCCGTCGGCGCCAGGGAGCTGAGATGGCTGTCGGCCAGTGAGGTTTCGCGCATCGAGCCGGCGCTGGACAGCGTCGCCGCCCTGCATTCGCCCATGACGGGCATCATCGATTCCCATGCCCTCATGCTGGCCATGCTGACCGAGATCGAAGCGCTCGGCGGCCAACTGGTCTGCAGGACGCCGATCACCGCCGCACGGCGGGGGCAGGACGGCTGGGACATCTGGACGGACGACAGCCGGGAGCCCGCGCTGTCCGCGCGCGTCCTGGTGAATGCAGCGGGCCTGGGCGCGCAAGAGGTGGCGAAAGGGATCGAGGGGCTGGGATCGGAGCACATCCCCGAACAGCTGCTCGTGCGCGGATGCTATTTCGGGTATTCCGGCAAGGTCCCCTTCGAGCACCTGATCTATCCTGTCCCTGTGCCAGGAGGCCTCGGAACCCACCTGACCTTTGACCTTGCGGGGCAGGCGAGGTTCGGCCCGAACGTGGAGCCGATCCAGCAGATCGACTACAGCGTGGATCCTGCCCGCCATACGGAGTTCGCCACGGCTGCAAAGCGGATCTGGTCGGGGCTCGATCCGGAGCTTCTTTATCCGGCCTATGCGGGCATTCGTCCAAAGGTTCCGGCCCCCCCGAATGGGGAGCCGGACTTCATCATCTCCGGGCCGGGTGTGCATGGTCTGCCGGGTCTGGCCCTCCTGTTCGGCATCGAGTCCCCCGGCCTGACGGCGTCGCTCGCCATCGGCGAAGAGGTCTGCGCAGTGCTGGGCCTGAATGATGAGACCTAAGGGGTCAATGAGGCGTCGGTCTGCCGGGACAAGATAACACTGCAGGCCCGGGTAGGCATGCTTCACGTGCGAGGGATCGGCAGGTCCGCGCACCGATCTGGACGCCTCCGAGGATGCGGAACCTGTTGAGCGAGCGCCGCCACGTGGCATGATTGAGCTCACCCGACAGGAACGAAGGACTCACTAGTGCTCTGAACTCGCGCAATGGCTTGGCGCATACCTAATCCACATGTCTTCCATGGCGGTGGACAGTACAGCGCTCCTCCACACGCAGTCCGGCCCGACCGGACGCCGCCGCGAGAACGGATGTTCAAGCGGAGACCGCCAGCGGTGTCACTGGGGAGTATGACAAGCCTCGCGCCCGGTCCTCCCCCGTCCGAGCGGAAGGAAGTGACGGACAGTTAGTGACAAGCCGGAACGGCTGACATCATGTGTTCGCTGTCCCCGTTTCGCTGATGCCCAGCCGCCGATTGAGTTGCGGAACCGGGTCCAGCGCGTCTTGAGGAGCGAACCCTTTCCGCCTCCGCTCTCCTGACAGGCGGAATCCCCATCGCAGCGCGGCGGTCCACCGCCTGCCGGACCACGCATAGGAGCAGAACTGCTTGTCAGGCAGTAACAATATTGCAGAGCGAACTGGATGCAAGTAAGCCGCACCCTACAACCTAAGGTTGACGCGACTTCCATTCTGCGTTCCAGAGGAGTGCAGTCCATGATCAAAGAATGCGCCGATTTTCCGGGTTGGGCGCGGAAAAGCGGACAGTTCAAGACACCGCCTGCCCCGGCCCATATGGTCGAGGAACAACGGGCAGGCGCAAGGATGCTCGGCTACCTGATGTGCCTGAGCGTCCTGTTCTGGGCCGGTGTCGGTTTGACGGTTTGGAACGTGATGACCTGAGCGGGCGGCTATTGGTCCATGATCGGGCGAGCAGGAGCCTGAGAGGCTGGGTCGGGCCTGCGGGAGTAGGTGGTCAGGTCCCCGCGCTGGTGTGTTCGGATCGCGATGACCGAGATGCCCGAGATAGCCCGCGACGTAGATGATCCATTCTATGATGAGTCGAGAGAGTCTGAGTTCATCTCCGAAACGTAGGTGACCGATTCCGCTGCCAGTCATTGGCAGTAGCCTACCTGGCGCTAAGGCCCGTTATCTCGCATCGGCGCCGAAGGTCGTGCGCCGTATCCCGCTACAAGAATCAAGGTTTCAAATGCTCTGGAGCGCCACAGGGACAACGCGCCACCGTTATAGAAGAAGAACGCTCCGACATTACTCACTTGCCGATCCAGTCGAGCCGTCAGTGACGCGCCTAGGCGGCGGACAGCGAAACCAAGTACGATCTGCCAAAGGCAGATAAACAGGCGGCGTGGACAGGGGATTGCTCCCCCTCCGACGAAGTCACATCAGCCAGATGTCTGCCGGGCCCATGCTGGCCCCGGCCTGCAGGTCCGCGACAAGCAGCAGCCCGCCCGCAGCGCTTCCGTTGCTGTCGAACCATAGCTTTGTGGCATCGCTCTCGAAGATGAAGCGGATGTTCGCCTCGGCCGCGCCCTGGAGCACGGTGTCCTCGGAGATCTGGAACTGCGAGGCCATGAGCTGACGCCCGCCCACCAGCCCACCGCCGAAACCTGCCGCGCTAATGCGGAAGATATCGTTGTCGCCTGCGGCATTCCGGAAATCGATGATGACGTCGCCCGCCTGCGCAAGGCCGGTAAAGACGAAGCTGTCGTTACCAAGACCCCCTGAAAGGATGTCCAGCCCAGCGCCGCCCTGGAGCCGATCCTGACCCGCTCCACCCCAAAGGCGGTCCGCGCCACCGCCACCTTGCAGATTGTCGTTGCCTTCGCGCCCGGACAGAACATTGGCGCCGATGTTCCCGGCCATCCAGTTCCCGAGCGCGTTGCCGGTTCCGTTGACCTGCGCCGAGCCCATCAGCTGCAGGTTCTCGACATTGGCATCAAGGACCCGGCTGGTTCTGGACCGGATCAGATCGGCCGAGCCGCCGTCTGCCAGTTCGATCACCACATCCCCGGCATCGATGATGTAGATGTCGTTACCTGCCCCACCCTCGAGCCGGTCGATGCCCGCCCCGCCCAGGAGCGTGTCGTCCCCCCCGAGCCCGACCAGGAGGTTGCTGCCGCCGTTCCCGATGAGGTGATTGCCGAGATCGTTCCCAGTGCCGTTCAGGTCGGTGGAGCCGGTCAGCACGAGGTTCTCGACGTTGGTACGCAGTATGTAGGTGTATCCGGCCCGCACCGTGTCGACGCCGGCATTCAGAACCTCGACGACCACGTCCCCGGTGACGGCAAGATCGTAAGTGTCGTCGCCCAAGCCGCCCCGGAGCCTATCGATACCCGCTCCACCGTCCAGCGTGTCGCTGCCGGCTCCTCCTTCGAGCGTGTCGTTGCCATCGCCGCCCTGGAGCGTGTCGTTGCCCGCCTCGCCGTAAAGCAGGTCGTGGCCAGCGCCTGCGTCGATGAGGTCTGCTCCGGTCCAGCCGTACAGGGTGTCGTCGCCCCCTTCGCCGTAGACGCTATCTGCTCCGGCCTCACCGTAAAGCGTGTCTGCGCCGTCGCCGCCACTGAGGGTATCGCCGAGCGCGGTTCCACGGTAGCGGTCCGCCTCCGGTGTGCCGATCCAGTTGTCGGGCGCGACGAGGTCGGAGCGCCACTCCGAATCCATGACCTCGGCCCGGATGGGAAGTGTGGCCGGATCCATCGTTCCGGCCCAACCAGAAGCCTGGGTCACCCAAAGATTGGTGTAGGCCCGGACCTCTCCTGACCTCCAGTAGCCCCCGAAATCCTCCTTGTCGAAGGTGGCGACAACCAGGCCGTTGATCCTGAAGGTCGCGGAGCCCTCCGTGAGGGAGATTTCGTAGGCGTTGACGCTGGCCGACGGGTCGAAGTCGAGCCGCACCATCCGATAGACTGTCTGCACGCGGCCATCAGCCATGGCCATATGGGTCACGATCTCGACCCTGGTCGGATCGTCGCCCACAATCTCCATGTCGAATTCCAAGCGCGGGTTTAGGTGGTCGGCCTGGAAGAGGAACATGCCGAAGATCGCGCCGGGCACCATCTGGGGCGCCTTGACGTCCCAAGACCACGTGCCGATTGATGCCTCCACGTTGGATTGGATCTCCGCGCCCGCGAACTGGTTGCTGGCCGGCGCCCTGATCGAGTCGGCGTCGAGCTGGAGAAATGTGATTCCATCTTCCTGGTAGACGTTGTCGGCCTGCCATTCGGTCGGTGAGGAGAAGCCCTGCTCCCAATCGGAGATCAGCCAGGCCTGTCCCGTCGGCTCCTGACCACCAAGATACGTCGTAATCGTCACTTATCCCCTCCATGGCGGGTCCCGAAACTGGCCACTCGGTCCAGGGGGCGGCCCACCGCACTTCCAGAATGTTGCCCTGATAGGGGCGGATGGCCGACGGACCTCCCTTAGACCAGACCTTCAATTCCGTTCCGGCGGATACCTGCTGCCCCTGCCAGGGGCATAAGGCGAGTGCCTGCCGTATGAAGCGTCAGCGGATTCTTGCTGCTGTCAAAGCATATAGTTGCCGAACGAGAGTTGTTAGACGAATCCGAATTAAACGACGCACGGGCACATGCCATGTGGTCCGGTCCTAGCAGTGCGCCCGCCACCCCGCCAGAGCGGTGGCGCGCCAGGCGTCTAAGCGGTGGACCTCGCTCGCGGCTGCTGGACGCCGACGCAAGAGACCGGACACTTGGGCCTGCGTTGCGCGTCGCATGTCGCAGGTCGGGCAAGGCAAGCGCCCAGGAGCAGTGGAGCCGGATTGTGGGAGGAGAGCCGAAGCCGGGACCGAATTGCTCGCTGCGTTGCACAAGAAATATGCATCACGGCTAAAAGTCAGCTTGAACGAAAGTGACCCTGAGTAATAACAAAGAGCTCAGCGGTGTTGAATGGTGGCCTGACGTTAGGGAGCATTGTGTCAAACTGTCAGACGACAATCGAAGTCCTGATCTGCACGTTCCGACGGTCACACCTTCGCAGAACACTGGAAAGCTTGGCCACTCAGGTGTTGCCGCCTGAGGTTTCCATCGCCGTCATCGTGGCCGATAACGACGACACTCCGTCGGCATCGGATCTGGTGCAGGATGCGCTTGCCGGTTTCCCTCATCCCCTCAGGTACATCCATGCTCCCGCCCGGAACATTTCCATCGCCCGCAATGCCTGCCTTGAGGCTGCGCAATCCCCGTGGGTGGCCTTCCTCGATGATGATGAGGTAGCTCCGCCGGACTGGATCGGCTCGCTCTGGCACACCATCCAGACCACCGGGGCCGACGCGGCGTTTGGCCCGGTGCTGGCGGATTACCCACCCGGGACTCCGCCATGGCTTCTCCGGCTCGACTTCCACTCCTCACGGCCGGTGCTCCGCTCGGGGCAGGTTGAGACGGGCCACACGGGAAATGCTATACTGCGCTGGGCAGGGACACCCTGGATGAGCCTGCGCTTCGACATTCATCGCGGCGTCACGGGAGGAGAGGACACCGCCTTCTTCTTCGCCGCGCGCCGCATGGGCGCCCGCTACGTGGCCGCGCCCGAGGCCACGGTGCATGAGGATGTTCCGCCACAGCGCCTTACCCTTGGCTGGCTGGCTCGCCGCCGTTTCCGCATGGGGCAGAGCTATGTCAGCTCCAGTGCCACGAAGAGCGGCAGGCTGAAGCTGCTCGTGAAGGCTTTCTCCAAGGTCCTAGCCTGCGGCGCGGCGGCGCTGGCGCTGCTGCCCTGGACCGAGCGGCGAAACTACTGGACGCTTCGAGGTGTGCTGCAACTGGGCGTCGTGGTTGGCTGCCTGACCCAACCTGGATCCGGCGCCGATCATGGTCGATCGGCGCCACCCGGCTCGCCTGACCGAGCCCCCCTCATGGCGTCG
>JALYFY010000470.1 GCA_030777385.1 Pseudomonadota bacterium
CCGGCGCTTCGCGATCTCTTCATGAACAAGGCTGCCGGCAAAGGCGGGGAGATCAGCTCGCAACGTCTCGGGACATGGCTGGCGACAATCGGGGGGCGGCTTGTCGATGGCCGTAGATTGGACGTGAAGAGAACTGTCGGCCACGGCACCCAGTTCGCGCTCCGCGCGGTCCGGCCGAACTCTTGATCCCGCCGGTCGAGAGGGTTGGGCGTGCTAGGCTTGCTAGGCTTGCTAGGCTGGTTTCAGCCGTCCCTCGCGCGTGGGCGCACACACGCGCGCGTGTCCGCGCGTACGCGCCCGTTCGCGTGCACTGTTGGAACAAGCCTAGCGTGCCTAGCGTGCCTAGATGGGGTAACGGGCCGAGGCTGAGACTGAGACCTTTGGGCTTGGACGGTGGTCCCTCACAGTGATGGTTTTCAAGGGCGTCGGGCCTTCGCCGGCGCCGAACATCTTTGAGGAACGACCATGGACCACTACGCCGGCATCGATGTCTCGTTGGAAAGCTCGTCCGTCTGCATCGTCGACGCACAAGGTAAGATCGTGAAGGAAGCAAAGGTTGCCAGCGAGCCGGAGGCTCTGATCGCCTGGTTCGTTTCGCAGCCGATATTGCCGGCGCGCATCGGCCTGGAGGCCGGCCCCTTGTCGCAGTGGCTCTTTGCCGGCCTGAAGTCTGCCGGGCTTGCGGTGGAGCTGATCGAGACGCGCCACGTGCGGGACGCCTTCAAGGCCGTGCCGGTGAAGACTGATCGGAAGGATGCCCGCGGCATTGCCCAGTTGATGCGGCTGGGCTGGTTTCGTTCCGTGCACTGCAAGTCGCTTCCCGCCCAGGAGGTCCGTGCGCTTCTGACCGCGCGCAAGCTGTTGCAAGCCAAGCGTCACGATCTCGAGATGAGCCTACGGGGCGTGCTGCGGGGCTTTGGGCTGAAGGTTGGGCCGACAACGCCCAAGACCTTCGAGGGGCGGGTGCGGGATCTGGTGGCCCATCATGGCACACTCGGCATGATCGCCGATGCGCTCCTGAAGGCACGCACTGTCCTCATGCAGGAGTTCAAGGCTATCGAGAAGCGGCTCTATGCCTTTGCTCGCGGGGACACGCCAACACGCCGCCTGATGACGATGCCCGGTGTGGGTGCGATGGTGGCGCTCACGTTCTCTTCTGCAATCGATGATCCGGGTCGCTTTCGCTCCTCGCGCGTGGTCGGAGCCCATTTCGGGCTGACGCCTCGCAAGCACCAGTCGGGCGAGAGCAACGTGACGGGGCGTATCTCCAAGATCGGAGATCATGGCGTGCGGGTGGCGCTCTACGAGGCAGCGAACGTGATCCTCACGCGGGCGGTCAAGGGATCGGATCTGAAGAACTGGGCTCTTGGGATCGCCAAGCGTGCGGGCATGAGGAAGGCAAAGGTCGCTCTCGCCCGCAAGCTTGCGGTTGTGCTGCACCGCATGCTGGCCGATGGAACGAGCTTCATGGCTAGGAAGGCGGCCCATTCTGCCCTGGTCGCATAGGACCACAGGAGGTTCACAGGTTCGGGCGGGCTCGACAGCAAGCTCTCCCGGAGCACGGTCCCGTCGCCGGGACGATGGATCAGGTCAGACCGCAAATCCGGGAGCAGCGGATTCCCGACTGCGCCTCTCTAGATTGGTCGACCAATCCTCATCCGACCCCAACAGGCAGCGGCCCCGCGCCGACTGCGGACAGAAGCAAGACCCCGGCGGCAGGATCAGGTCACGAGGGATTGACACCAAAAGGCCCGTTACAGAAGCGCGGATTTCTCACCATCTCGTTTGATGGGGAGGCGGTTAGGCTCTCCGGATCGGAGCTTGGTGAGTTTGGCCCGTGGTGAGCGGATCGAGCCCGCGTCGATCTGTGCTGCGGGAGGGCAGCGCTGGAGAGACCGGCTAAGGTGAAGAGTTTTGAGCCTCACCTCCTTTCCGCAGCCAGGCGGACATGCGCGAGAGCGAACTCGCTCTGGTGTGGAAAAGCTGAGGCTATGGCGACCGTCACCCGCCGCACCGAGGTGCGCACCAGGGCGCCGATCTTCAGCAGCTTGAGCCGGATTGTGCCACAGGTCGCCTTGGCGAACTCGGTGTGCTTGAGCCCAAGCCGGCGCAGAGCGCAGAGGAGGACGTAAGCCATCGAGGCGAACCACAGCCGCAGTTGGTTGGCCCGCATGGTCGCCGCCGAGGTCCGGTCGGCAAAGAGGTCGCCCTGACACTCCTTGATCCGGTTTTCCATGTCGCCGCGAGCGCAGTAGACCTCCTCGTAGAGGTGGCGGGCCAGGATCTCCCTCGGCTTGAGCGAGGTCACCCCAAAGCGCGGATTCGAGCTGATCCAGGCCGAAGACGAGGCGGAGCGCACGGACAAGCCGGCCCGGCGCTATCCGAGGCCGGATGTGGTCGGCGGTGCAGGTGAAGCGCGTGCTGGAGCGGGCCTGACG
>JALYFY010000471.1 GCA_030777385.1 Pseudomonadota bacterium
TCATTGATGCGATCGACCGGGATGACGTAAAGATAGGCTCAACCTCAGGGCGGGCGCACAGGTTTTAAATTGAAGCAGAGACGAAATTTGCTTGATTTTGGCGAGCATTGATTCCTCGTTACTGCCATCACGCAGCGGTGATTTGCCGCCCATATCCGCAGGCATTCAGCCCAGTCGGAGACAGCGCATGTTGGCGAGAATTTGTCGGGTCTTTGCCGGGATCAAGGACTACCGCAGGGGCGACGTCAAGCATCCGATCTTCAGTTTGCTGACCATCCTGTTGCTGGCGAAGGTCGCCGGCTGTTACGGATGGGACGCGGCGGCCACTTGGGCCGAGGCGCATTTCGACCTTCTTCGCCAGCATCTGCCATTGTGGCGCAAGGCGCCGGGCGCCGACACGTTCCGGCGGGCAGCCGAAGCCTATGGTCTGCAGGACTTTCTCGACGCGATCACGATTGAAGGCGATGCCGTGCACATCGATGGCAAGCGCGCCCGCGCCGCCAACCACGGCGGCCAGGTCCACCATTTCCTTGAAGCACTGTGCGCGGGACAGGTGATCGGCCTGGTGGAGACCGGCGCAGGCGCCGAAGGGCCAGCTATCGAGACGCTGGTGCGCAGCCTCGATCTAGCCGGCAAGCTCGTTACGATCGACGCGGCGGCGACCACGCCGGCCGTGACGGCGGCGGTACGCGAGCGCAAGGGCGATTACCTGATCGCCGTGGCGGGCAATCAGCCGACCCTGCTGGAGCGGATGGCGACGGCGTTCGACGAGACGCCGGGACACGCGCATCGGACCAGGGACCGCGGCCACGGACGCCATGAGACGCGCAGCGCTCGAACGATCACCACCCCGAAGATTGTCGCCCGGGTGACCGGCACGGCCACGATCCAGGATATCCGCTGCCTGTGCCGCATTGAGCGCACCCGCATCACCAAGGATGGGATCGTCACCACGGTGCACTACCACATCAGCAGCCGCGCGCTGACACCGCGCGAGTATGCTCGGCGGGTCCGGTCCCACTGGCGGATCGAGGCCCTGCACCACGTCCTCGATGTCTCGCTGCATGAGGACGCCTGTCGGATCTGCGACGCGGCCGGCGTTGTCGGCTTCCTGCGCCGGCTCGCCTATGCCGTCATCGCCGAAAGGCGCGGCAAGAAGACCTTCGCCCAATATTCGCAGATGATGCACGCTAACCCGACGCCGCTGCTCAACAGCCTGACGGCGTCCCCGTAAGGCGCCCAAGCCCCGGTCGGCTCCCTCGACCTGACCCGACACCGTAGAGTAATCTTCCAGCCAGCACGCGACGCCATCTCTTGCTGTCCAGTCGTACGACCGCCTCACCCGGATATCAATCACGCTAGCCAGTGCCGCGGCAGAATAGACGGGATCTGTACAAAAATTGAAGTTACAGAATAATTTTCAAAAATCAGCTAAGTTGTCTGCGCCCTCCCTGACACCAAGACCGGGCTGATCATCGTCTATACATTGATGAACCTGCCGATCGTGATCTGGATGCTCTACACCTTCTTCAAAGAGGTGCCGGGCGAGATCCTGGAAGCCGGCCGCATGGACGGTGCCAGGGCAAGGCAGGAAGTGACGGAACTGCTGCTGCCGCTGGCGCTGCCGGGGATCGCGTCCACAGCGTTGCTGTCGATCATCCTGTGCTGGAACGAGGCTTTCTGGAGCCTGAACCTCAGCGCCCATAACGCCGCACCGCTGACCGCCTTCATCGCGTCGTTCTCCAGTCCGGAAGGGCTGTTCTGGGCGAAACTGTCGGCTGCTTCCACGCTCGCCATCGCTCCGATCCTGGTGTTCGGCTGGATGAGCCAGCGGCAGTTGGTGCGCGGTTTGACTTTCGGCGCCGTCAAGTAAAGCAACCAATTTTAAAGTAAAGAGGAACGCCCCATGGCTACCGTTACACTGCGGAACATCCGCAAGAAGTACGGCGAAGTCGAAATCATCAAGGGAGTGGATCTCGACGTCGCCGACCGTGAATTCGTCGTTTTCGTCGGACCATCCGGCTGCGGCAAGTCCACCCTGCTGCGCATGATCGCGGGATTGGAAAGCATCACCGACGGCGATCTGCTGATCGACGGCGTCAAGGCCAACGACATCGGCCCGGCGGACCGGGGTCTTGCGATGGTCTTCCAG
>JALYFY010000472.1 GCA_030777385.1 Pseudomonadota bacterium
GGGGAGTACGAGCCGGGGACGCAGCTGCCCTCGGAGCGGGAGCTGATGGCGCGCTTCGGGGTAGGGCGGCCGGCGATCCGCGAGGCCATGCAGACCCTGCAGCAGATGGGGCTGATCCGCATCAACCACGGCGAACGGGCCCGGGTCATCCTGCCCACGCCCGAGACCATCATCGATCAGATCACCGGCGCGATGCTCCAGCTCCTGTCGAGCAACCCCCGCGGCCTGCAGGACCTCAAGGAGGCCCGCATCTTCTTCGAGGTCGGCCTCGCCCGGGTTGCCACGCAAAGGGCCACCCGCGACGGCCTGGAGCAGCTGCGCAGGGCGCTCATCGCCTGCCAGGAGGCCCGCGGCGATGCGGCCCGGTTCGTGGCCGCCGACATGGCGTTCCACCGCCAGATCGCGGGCATGTCCGGAAACCTCCTCATCGCGGCGATCAGCCAGGGCATGCTGGAGTGGCTCAGCCGGTTCAAGCGCGAGCTCATTTCCGCCCGCGGCGCCGAGCGCCTGACCCTCGAAGAGCATGAGCGGATCTACAAGGCCATCGCAGCCGGCGATCCGGAGGCTGCCGCCAAGGCCATGTCCGACCACCTGACCCGCGCCAACACCCTCTATTCCGTCCTGGCGATGACCCAGCCCGAGGAGTAGGCCCCGAGCCGCGACACCTGCACTCGGCTGAAGCGGTTTGTCACGGAAAGATCTCTGGAGGATCTCCGGGAGATATCCGGCAGGACAATCCACTTCACCGATGCCTGACCGGCAGCTCCTGCCACTTCAACCGATAGGCCCTCCAGTCAGGGAAATACTTGTTGCATTTCCCTGACTGGTATAATCACTATATGAGATAAATCAGAACAGGAATCGTCCGGAGCAGACGTGCAGTTCAATCGGCATTCACTTGGACCACCGCTTGAGGAACCAGTTGGAGCACCTCTTGGGCAACCGGTTGGAACACCACTTGGACAACCACCTGGGGAACCGGTTGAGACACCACCTGAAGCCTCACTTGATGCACCACTTGAACGTTCATGCCGTTACGGAATGCGTGGCGCGGGACACCAGGGTCTCGTGCGCTCCGTCTGCCCCACCAAGGCGAGGCCGCTTCTTTCCGGGGGCGTTTGGCCTGGCACATCTGGTGATCGCTTCGGCAACAGCACAGGAGGAACGCAGTGACAGAGCCGACCCGCATCGAGGCCGATTATCTCATCGAGACCGCCTACGATCCTCGTCAGGCTGCCGAGGCCATGGCGGGCGAGCAATCGAGCGGCACCTTCGTTCCCATTCCGGGTGAGACGCCCGAACTCAAGGAGCGCTCGGCGGCGCGCATAGAGCGCTTGGAAATCGTGGAGGAGGTGGACGAGCCCTCGCTGCCCGGTGCCGGCCGCCCAAAGGGCCAGGAGGCAGCCTACCGGCGCGCTCGTGTGACCCTGTCATGGCCGATGGCCAACTTCGGCCCGTCCTTGCCAAATCTCGTCGCCACCGTTGCGGGCAATCTCTTCGAGCTGAAGCAGTTCTCCGGCCTGCGCCTTCTCGACATGCGCCTGCCGTCAGGTTTTGCCGATGCTTATCCCGGTCCGAAATTCGGCATTGCGGGCACACGAAAACTTGCAGGCGTTGAAGAACGGCCGATCATCGGCACCATCGTCAAGCCCAGCGTCGGCTTCGGGCCGGAGGAGACGGCAGCGCTCGCCAAGACCCTGTGCGAAGCAGGCATCGACTTCATCAAGGACGATGAGCTGCAGTCCGATGGGCCTCACTGCCCGTTCGAGGAGCGTGCTCGCGCCGTCATGCGCGTGATCAACGATCATGCGGATCGCACGGGCAAGAAGGTGATGTTCGCGTTCAACATCACCGGCGAGCTCGATCAGATGCGCCGTCGTCACGATCTTGTCCGCGATCTCGGCGGCACTTGCATCATGGCAAGCCTCAACTCGGTGGGCCTCGTGGGCATGATCGAGCTCGGTCGCTTCTCGGAATTGCCCATCCATGCCCATCGCAATGGCTGGGGCTATCTCTCGCGGGAGCCGATGCTCGGATGGTCCTATGTGGCCTGGCAGAAGCTCTGGCGCCTGGCCGGCGCCGACCACATGCACGTCAATGGCCTCAGCAACAAGTTCTGCGAGGACGATGAGAGCGTCATCGCCTCCGCGCGCGCCTGCCTGACGCCGATGTTTGCCGAGAAGCCCTGCATTGCCATGCCGGTCTTCTCCTCGGGGCAATCGGCCAAGCAGGCACCTGGAACCTTCGCGGCCCTTGGCACGACCGATCTCATCTTCGCCGCAGGAGGCGGGATCATGGCGCATCCGGATGGGCCTGCCGCGGGCGTCGCGAGCCTGTGCGAGGCATGGGAGGCGGCAACGGCCCGCGTGCCCTTGGCCGAATACGCCAAGGACCGGCCCGCTCTTGCAAGGGCGCTGGAGGCCTATGCCGCATGAACGGGTCGAGCCCAAACCTTCCTGGCGGGCTGCTGCTCACCTATTACGGTGACGACTATACGGGCTCGTCGGCGGTGATGGAGGTGATGACCTTCGCGGGCCTGCCCACGGTGATGTTTCTCGATGTGCCGACGCCCGCGCGATTGGCGGCCTTCCAGGGCTACCGCGCTGTGGGTGTCGCCGGCATATCCCGGTCGCAGAGCCCCGCCTGGATGGAAGAGCATCTGCCGCCGATCTTTCACGCGCTGCAGAAGCTCGGCGCGCCGATTGCTCATTACAAGGTCTGCTCGACTTTCGATTCCGCGCCGCATGTGGGCTCCATCGGCAAAGCCATCGAACTCGCCGCTCCCATCCTCGGCGGTGCTTGGCACCCGCTCGTCGTCGGGGCTCCGGCGCTGGCCCGCTACCAGAGCTTCGGCAACCTCTTTGCAGCCATTGCAGGCGAAGGCTACCGCCTGGACCGCCATCCGGTGATGGCGCGCCACCCGGTTACGCCCATGAATGAGGCGGATGTGCTGCGCCACCTTGCCCACCAGACTGAGAAGGCAACCGGCCTCGTCGATTTCGTCGCCATGAAGCAGGGGCGAGCCGACGAGAGGTTGGCGGCCGTGATGGGGAAGGGGGCCGAGATCGTTGCTCTCGATGTTCTCGACGAGGAGACGCTTGCGGAGGCAGGCCGTCTCGTCTGGGAGCATCGCGGCGAACGGTTGCTGGCCGTCGGTTCTCAGGGCGTCGAGTATGCGCTCGTCGCCCACTGGCGGGAGCGCGGGCTCATTCCGCCAGAGGCGCCGGCCTTCCGGGCGCAGCCGGTGCAGCGCATCATCGCCGTCTCCGGCTCCTGCTCGCCCATCACCGCCGGGCAGATCGCACACGCCGAAGCCAACGGATTTGCGCCACTGCCCCTCGATGCGACACGCGCCGTCGATGCGGGCGAGTGGCAGCGCGAGATCGGACGGGCAACCGAGCAGGCGCTGCGTCTGCTGGGTGAGGGCAGGGATCCCATGGTTTACACGGCGCGCGGACCGGACGACCCGGCCGTTGTGGGTCTCACCAACACCATCGAGGCAAGCGGTGTTCAATCCAACATCGTCAATGACCGCATCGGCAACGGCCTCGGCCGTCTGCTCGACGCCACGCTGCGCGAGAGCCGGCTGACCCGCGCCGTCATCGCCGGAGGCGACACGTCGGGTCACGCGAGCCTTGCGCTCGGCATCTTCGCTCTCACTGCGCTTGCCCCAATCGCACCAGGCTCGCCCCTGTGCCGTGCCCATTCCGACGATCCCGCTCATGAGGGTCTCGAAATCACGCTCAAGGGTGGCCAGGTCGGGGCTCCCGATTTCTTCAGCGCCGTAAAACGGGGTGGCGCTCCCAGTCAAAACGGAGGAACAAGAACATGACCAAGATTGCATTGCTCGGCGCCGGCGGGAAAATGGGAGTGCGCCTTGCCTCCAACCTCAAGGGCTCACCCTATGAGGTGTTCCATGTGGAGGTTTCCGACGAGGGCCGTCAGCGGCTCAAGACGGTTGTGGGCGCGGATTGCGTCGACCGCGATGTGGCTCTCGGCGAGGCGGATGTGGTCATCATGGCCGTTCCCGATCGCCTGATCGGCAAGATCGCCCACAGCTTCATCGACGTCCTCAAGCCGGGCACGGCGATCATCATGCTCGACGCAGCGGCTCCCTATGCGGGCGAATTGCCGAGCCGTGCGGATGTCACCTATTTCGTCACGCATCCCTGCCACCCGCCAATCTTCAACGACGAGACCGATCCTGCCGCGAAGAACGATTTCTTCGGGGGCGTCAAAGCCAAGCAGCATATCGTCTGTGCCTTGATGCAGGGGCCGGAGGGACATTATGCCTTATGCGAGGACATTGCCCGGACCATCTACAAGCCGGTAATGCGTTCGCACCGGTGCACCGTCGAGCACATCGCCATCATGGAGCCTGCGCTCTCGGAGACCATCGGCGCAACCCTGTGCCTGGCCCTCCGCGAGGCGACGGATGAAGCCGTGCGCCGTGGCGTGCCCCGTCAGGCTGCCGTGGATTTCATGCTGGGCCACCTGAATATCGAACTCGCCATCGCCTTCGAGGCTTTCCCCGAGGGCAAGTTCTCGGACGGTGCCCTCTATGCCATCGATCAGGCGCGGCCGCAGATCTTCCGCGAGGGCTGGCTGGAGCGCATCTTCGACCCTGTGGCGGTCAAGAAGTCCGTCACCGAGATCTGCAATCCTCCCAAAGCAGCCTAGCTT
>JALYFY010000473.1 GCA_030777385.1 Pseudomonadota bacterium
CTGCGCACGGCATTCCAGAACGCTTCGCCCGCGTCCGTGTCCATCGCCGCAAGGCGCTCGCGAGCAGCCTGATACGGCATCTCGTGGATGAGCCGCGCGTTCAGGTTCTCCAGCTCGCTCTCGTCAAACTTCGCAGGCGCGCGGGAGATGTGTGAGAAGTCGATAAGACGGGCGAGCTCGTTCAGGTCCGCGATGGGCCGCACGGCCTCTGCCGAGCCGACGAGCACGGCGAGCGAGGCCACCGCCTGCGGCTCCAATCCGCCGTCGCGCAGGCCCTTCACCGAGAGGTGGCCGAGGCGCTTGGACAGCCCCTCCCCGCTTGCGGTGATCAGCAGGCTGTGATGGGCGAAGGTGGGGATGGTGGCACCCAGAGCCTCGAAGATCTGGATCTGAACCGCCGTGTTGGTGACGTGGTCCTCGCCCCGGATCACATGGGTGACCTTGAGGTCGATGTCGTCAACCACGGACGGCAAGGTATAGAGATAGGTGCCGTCCTCGCGCACGAGCACCGGATCGGACAGCGAGCTGCAATCCACATGGCAGTCGCCGCGCACAAGATCGCTCCAGGCCACATTGGTGGGCTCGAGGCGGAAGCGCCAATGGGGCTTGCGCCCCTCTTCCTCCAGCTTGACCCGATCCTCGTCCGTGAGCTTGAGGGCGGCCCGGTCATAGATCGGCGGCAGGCCGCGGGCGAGTTGGCGCTTGCGGCGGAACTCCAGCTCTTCCTGGGTCTCGTAGCAGGGATAAAGACGGCCGATGGCCTTCAGCCGCTCGGCGGCTGCGTCGTAGAGACTAAACCGCTCCGACTGGCGCACGATCACATCGGGCGGAATGCCGAGCCACCGCAGATCGGTCTCAATCGAATCCGCATATTCCGTCTTCGACCGCGCCAGATCCGTATCGTCGAAGCGCAGGATGAAGGTCCCGCCTTCCCGCCGCGCATAAAGCGCGTTCAGCAGGGCGACGCGGGTGTTGCCGATATGGATGTGCCCGGTCGGGGACGGGGCAAAGCGAACGATGGGCTTGGAAGCGGTGGGCTTGGACATGGGCCAAACCTATGGCGAAGGGAGCGAAGGCGCGCAAGGGGTGAGCGGCATTTCCCATCCCCCTTGCGGGCAGGGGTTAGGGGTGGGGGTATTGCGACTGGGTGAGACGTCGGACGAATGAGACGCAGACTCACCTCTCCCGGATCTCGGGTGTTCACGAGATCCGTTCCTCTTGCGCAAATAGAGAACACCCGACTTGCGTGGGGGAGAGGTCGGACCGGCCGGTCCGGGTGAGGGGTAATAGGTCTGTCCGGATAGCGCTCTCCCCCTCACCCTTGCTACGCTCGACCTCTCCCCACCGGGAAGAGGTGGGGCTGTGGTGCCCTCACGGTTTTCCGATGAAACCGGGATTCGGTAGCAAACGCCACCAGACTTGAACCATTCAAACCTGCCGAATGCCGCATCTTACGGTGCGGCGGATCAATGGCGCACCCAGTTTACAGGCTCGCGCGTCCGGCGTTGTAGAACGTGCGCCTGTAGTCCGACGGGGACGTGCCCAATTGGGCGGCGAACTGCTGCCGCATCGACAGCGGAGTGCCAAAGCCGACTTCATGGACGATGTGTTCGACAGGCAGCTCGGTGGTCTCAAGCAACTGCTGCGCCCTGGTCACACGCTGGGCGTTCAGCCACTTGGTCAGGGTCGTGCCCGTGGTCTCCCGGAAGCGCCTCGTAAACGTGCGGCGGCTCATGTGGGCGACGTCCGCCAGGGTATCCACGGTCAAGGGTTCCGACAGGTGCTCCAGCGCCCACTCCAGCACGCCGGGCAGCCTGCTTTCGCACGGGAACTGCGGAACGGGCTTCTCGATGTATTGCGCCTGCCCGCCCTGCCTGTGCGGCGGCGTGACCAGCATTCTCGCCGTGCGATTGGCCACATCGGCGCCATGGCGCTCCCTGACCAGATTTAGGCAGCAATCGATGGCTGCGACAGTCCCGGCCGAGGTGACGATGTTGCCGTCTTCGACATAGAGCACGTCCGGTCGGAAGTTCGTCGTAGGGAACCGGCGGGCGAAGGCCTCGCGGGCCATCCAATGCGTTGTCGCCTGCCGGCCATCCAGCAATCCGGCATCGCCCAACACGAAGGCCCCGAGGCACAGCCCGACGATGAGTTTCCCGCGTGCGTGAGCCTGCCGCAGGGCCTCAATGAGCGCGTCCGGCGCCCGCAATTCGGGATCACTCCACGCCGGCGCGATGATCACATCGGCATCCGCCAGGGCATCAAGGCCGTCCGGCACCCGGATCTCAAGGCCTGTGTCGGTGCTGACCATGCCCGGGGTAACGGTGCAGTACCGGACTTCGTAGGACGGATAGCCGGACGAGCCGGAGTTCGCACCAAAAACGAGTCCGGGCACAGTCAAATGGAACAGGCTCACGCCGTCGAAGGCAAGCACGGCAACACGTACGGAGGACATGACACTCACACCGGAAACGATAGCTGGCCCATATCTAACGATGGATATTATTCGGGTCAACGCGCCAAAACCGGGCTGAAGAGTCTCGGGATGCGCAAGTCACGGTGCACTTCCGCCAGAGCAAGGCCCAGCAGGGTCTCGGTCCTTTGGCTCAAAACCATCGATTGTTGTCACGTAGGCCACTGTTCGAAGACGTCACCCGTCCGTAATGCTGATTGCCATCAACCTCGTATCCGGAGCAGCAACATGCAGACCTTCACGACCCTACGTGCCATCGCGATTTCCCTCGCCCTTGGAGTGGCGGCCCTACCAGCACAGGCAGCCCCCCAGCCCACCTCGGCATCCGTGCAGATGCAGCACATCCGCAATGCCACGACGAAGATCGACTACGCAGGTAAGACCTTCCTCGTCGACCCATTCCTGGCGAAGAAGGACACCTATCCCGGCTTCGAGGGGTCTTTCCGCAGCCACCTGCGCAATCCGACGGTCGAGCTTCCGATGTCGGTCGAGGACGTCATGAAGGACGTGGATGCGGTGATCGTGACCCACACCCAC
>JALYFY010000474.1 GCA_030777385.1 Pseudomonadota bacterium
GGCTTGGGTGGCCTGCTCGACCAGTTCCGGCAGAACGGCTATGGCGACCATGCTGACTCCTGGGTGGGCACGGGCCAGAACCGGAGGCTTGCGCCGGACGAACTCTCTCACGCTCTCGGGCCGGACACGATCGACGAGCTGGAGCAGCAGACGGGCATGCCCCGGCAGCAACTGCTGGCGGAACTCTCGGACCACCTGCCTGACGCTGTCGATCACTTCACGCCTGACGGTCGCCTGCCGACCTATGAGGAGGTCTCCTCCCGCTGGGCAGACAGATAGATCACCGCAACCGGCGAACGGGACTGCGGCACGGCAAGTGAGGGGTCCCTGGATCAGGATGCTCGCGCTCTCACCGTGTGAGGAACGCGAGCGTCCGGCCAACGTTGATCCGCAGCCCTTGTGGGCGGACGGGGACTATGATGCTCACCAGGCTCAATGCTTTGACGATCGTGACGCTCGCTGCCGTGAATGAGGCTCTTGCCCAGGCCACCCCGCCTGCTGCGCCCGGCTCACCTCCCGCGTCTGCACCTGCGGATGACGGCAGTGGCACCCCCTGGCTTTGGATCATCCTCGGCCTGGCGATCCTTGCCGCCCTGATCTGGTACTTCATGCGCGGTCGATCGCGGACCACAACGACTGGCTCCTCGGCCTCTTCCGGAACGGCCACGAGCCACCCCAAGGTGTTCGACAACGACAAGGGGAAATAGCCGCTCTCAACCGGGATCATGGAGCCCGACAAGGCGAGCCGTACAGCTCATGGCTGAGGAAGCCCGTCCTGGGCTGCCGGTCCCGGCGCGGTCATCGAGAGCGGCGACGAGGCCGATGCCAGGGTCAGAAGGGCTGAACCCAGCAAGGTGGCCGCTGGACGGTTTTGTGCAAGAGTGGTGAATGGTGGGATGTGGGCGACGCCGGAAGAGTTCCCGCGAGAGAATTCTCGACGCGGCTGCGGAACTCGTGAGCGAGACTGGTGCGGGACGGCTGACGCTCGACGCCGTCGCCGAGAAGGCCGGTCTCAGCAAGGGCGGCCTGCTGTACAACTTTCCCACCAAGGAAGCGCTGCTCCAGGCCATGGTCCAGCGTCTTGTCGACGAGGTCTCGGCCGAGCGGGAGGCGCTCCGCGCTCAAGCCGAGCCGGGGCGCAACCTGGAAGCGCGCCTTTGCACGGCGGCGCTGCTCAAGCTGCGCCAGGGCAGGACGAAGGAGGTCGCCAATGGCATGCTGGCGGCGTCGGCCGAGAACCCGCGCCTGCTCGATCCGGTGCGGGAAGTGATCAAGGCTACCCTGGGGAGCCTGAAAGCCACATCGGACGATCTGGACGCGGCGTTGTTAGGCTGGCTGGCTATTGAGGGCTTGAACAGCTTCGAAATGCATGACCTCAGTCCCTTCTCCGAGGAGGAGCACGAGCGGGTCGTCCAGGCAGTCAACCGCCTGTTGAGCAAGGGGATCGCTGAGTAGAACCCTAGGGTGGGAGGGGAGCATCGACCGTGCAGACGACCCCGCCGGGAGCAAACCCGATGCGGACGTCGCCGTCGAGGTCGAGCGCCAGGCTGCGCTCGATGAGGCGCGTTCCGAAGCCCCTTCGCTTCGGCACCTGCACCGGAGGACCGCCGCTCTCCTGCCACCTCAGGTGCAGGCAGGCCGGAGCCGTCGTACGGTCGACCGTCCATTGGATGCGCACCTCACCGGCCTCATTCGAGAGGGCGCCGTACTTTACCGCATTGGTGGCCAGCTCCTGCAAGGCCATGGCGATGGCCAAGGCCATCCTGGGCGGCAGCCGCACGTTCGGTCCCTCGAGGTGGAGCCGATCCTCACGGGCATTGCCGTACGGTGCGATGGCCTCTGCCACGATCTTGCGCAGGTTGGCTCCCTCCCAGTTCTCTCGGGTGAGCACGTCATGGGCACGTGAGAGCGCGAACAGTCGCGCCTCGAAGGCGGCCTGGGCCTCGTCCAGCGTTCCCGCGTTGCGCAAGGTCTGACCGACAATGGATTGGACAGTCGCCAGCGTGTTCTTCACCCGATGGTTCAGCTCGTTGATGAGAAGCCGCTGGTGCTCCTCCATCTGCTTGGTCTCGGTGATGTCGCGCGAGACGGAGAGGAGCTTCTCGACCGAGCCGTCGAGCCGGGTGATCGGGGTGACCACCACGTCCCACCAGCGCGGGTTGCCCTTTGCCGTCGGGGTATAGCCCTGGAAACGGGCGTTGCCCCCGGCCAGAGCTGTCTGGACGGCATCGCGGGCTTTCGCGTGGTCCGGCCCGGACCAGAACTCACGCCAGTCGCAGCCCTCGATCGCCCCGAAGTCGTCCACCTCCATGACCTCCATGCCGCCCGGGCTCATGAAGCGGAGACGGGCATCCGCGTCGAGGACCTTGATGCAGTCGGTCGAGCTCTCGAGGATGCGGCGCGTGAACTCCTCGCTGGCCCGCAACGCCACCTCGGCCCGCTTGCGTTCGGTGAGATCCAGCATGGCGCCGATCATCCGAACCGCCCTTCTCCGGCCGTCGCGGATGACGAAGCCGCGGTCAAAGATGTCGGCCTCGGATCCGTCCGCCCGCAGGAAACGGTACTCCGCGCTCCAGTGCTCCTGGCTCCCTGCGATCACCGCTTCGATGCCCGTGACCACGCGCTCACGGTCAGCGGGATGGATGTGATCCTTCCACCACGCTCCCGGGGTCTCTAGGTCCGCGTAGCCGAAGAGCGTGGTGAGAGCCTCGTTCCAGACAATCCGGTCGGCCGCGAGATCCCAGTCCCAGATCGCGTCGTTCGTGGCCTTGGCCGCCAGCCTGTAGCGCTCCGCGGTCTCGTGCAGCGCGACCTCACTCCGCTTCCATTCGGTGGCGTCCCGGAAGTACACGGCCAGGCCGCCTGCGGCGGTGGGATGGATGTCGAGATCGACCCAATTGTCCCGCAGAGGCGAGACGGTCTCGAGGTGCACGGTCCGACGCTCGCGCCGGGCGAGGTGGTGCGCCTCCGCTGCCTCGCTGCCCACGGCAGCCGGGAACTCGTCCCAGCAGACCTTGCCGATCAGGTCCTCGCGCTTGCGGCCCCACCACTCCTCCGCCCTGCGGTTGACGTAGGTGAAGCGCCAGTCCCGGTCGACGGCGTAGAAGGCATCGGCGATGCTCTCGAGGATCTCCTCGTTGCGCTCGTGCGCGAGGCGCAGCCTGTCCTCGCCGCGTTTGCGCTCAAGTGCATTCCCGAGCAGGTTGGCGAAGCCCTGCATGAACGCGAGGTCCGCCTGGGTGAACCGCCCCTCGGCAGGGCTGTCGGCTTCCAGAACGCCGTAGCGGCCCGTCTCGGTGGCGATCGGCACGTTGATGGCGCGCCGGATGCCATGCTCCGCCAGGATCCTCGGGGTGCGAAAGCGGCCTTCGGCGTCGAGGTGGCTTGAGATCACGGTCTCGCCCGTGCGGAAGGCGTATCCGGTCGGGCTTTTCAGGTCGGCGCCGGTCCTGGACCCGATCGTGCCCGGCTTCCAGCCCACCCCAGCCCGGACGATGAAGGTGTCCTCGCCCGCCAAGTACTCCATAGCCTTGCAGTAGCGGATGTGCAGGCCCTGCGCACAAAGCCGGGTTGCCTCCTGGAGCAGGTCCATGAACTCGGGCGTCCTGAGCGCGAGGATACCGAAGCCGGCCAGCAGTTCCTGCTGGTGCAGGCGGTAGGCCACTTCATCGGCTGAGGTGCCCCCCTGCTCGGGGGGGCGTCCGGGTGGGACCTCCCGCTGCTCGTAATTCATCCCTGTCCGCCTTCGACATGCAACGTGGTGTAACGCCCAAGGCCGCCAAGGTATCCATGACGGCAATCCGTCCCATGACGCCGTTCACTTGTTCTGGAACATGGCCTAGATCCGGGTCGTCAGCACGTCGATCGCGAACGGCTTGGTGATCATCTTCATGCCGGGATCGAGGAAGCCCGCTGGATCGCCTGCCCCAGCGCCTCCGTGTCGAATGGCTTTTGCAGGGTCGGCCAGCCGGAGTACGGTTCTTTGAGTCCGGCGCTGCCGTAGCCCGTCGCGAAGATAAACGGTATGCCGCGATCCACGAGCACGTCGGCAGCCGGATAGGTCAGGACACCGCCCAGGTTCAGGTCCAGGATCGCGAGGTCAAAGGACTCGTTCCTGGCTGCGGCGATCGCCTCCTCGAGGCGGTTCGCCACCCTGACCAGCTCATGGCCGAGATCCTCAAGCATGTCCTCGACCAGCATCGCGATCATGCCTTCGTCCTCGATGAGGAGAATGCGGCGGCCGGGTGCGTCCTGTGTCATCGTCATCCTTCGTTGGTTCAGGCTTTGTCAGTCATGGCGCCGCTGAGCGCCACAAGGCCGCGCGTTGCGCGCCGCAGCACACGGGACACGTCCTCGACGGCGTAAGGCTTGTGCAGCAGCTCAAACCCGTGCCGCCCCTCCTCGGCCAGCACATGGCTGTAGCCGGAAGTCAGCACCACCGGCAGCG
>JALYFY010000475.1 GCA_030777385.1 Pseudomonadota bacterium
CGCAGCGCCGTGAGCGCCCAGGCGCGGCGCACGAAGAGCGGGAGCGAGACGGCCAGGACCGCGGTGGTGATGGCAAGCTTCGGCCATGTGGCGCGGGTGAGGCTGCCCATGGTCCAGAACACCACCGCCGACAGGGCCTGCTCCGAGGCGAGATACTGCACCAGGGCCAGCAACGCGTTGAAGGTGAAGACAAGGGTGATGCCGAGGAGCACGATGGTCTCGACGGTGACGCCGCGCTGCTGGCTCATGAAATGGATGAAGAGCGACGCGAGCATCGCCATCAGAAGCGCGTTGATCGACACCACATAGTCGATGGCCCAGGGCAGGAAGCCGATGCCGAACACCAGCGCCACCGATGCGCCGAAGCTCGCGGCTGCCGAGATGCCCAGCGTGAAGGGGCTGGCAAGCGGGTTGTTCAAGATTGTCTGCATCTGCGCGCCTGCCGCGGATAGCGCAGCGCCCACCACCACGGCCATGAGCGCCACCGGCATGCGGATGTCCCAGATCACCACGCTGATCTGCAGCGACACCTCGTGCGAGCCCATGAGCGCCAGCACGACCTCGCGCATGGAATAGCGGGCGGGGCCCAATCCGAGATCGGCGATCACGGATAGGATCAGAACGATGCTCAGCGCAAGAAGCACGAGCTTCTTGCGCTGGACGAGGACGCGGTAGGTGCCGCGTCCTCTCTGCATGGCGATGGCGGGCGAGTGAGCCAAGAGCCTATTCCTTGTCGGTCAGAGAGACCCAGTAGCCGCTCTTGTAGGGCACGGGCAGGAAGCGCTCATAGAGCGTCTTCATGGTTGCTTCGGGATCGAGATCCCGGAACAGCTCCGGGTGCAGCCACTTGGCCATGGCCTGGATGGCGACGAACTGGTAGGGGCTGTTGTAGAACTGGTGCCACACGGCGTGAACCTTATTGTCCTTCACGGCCTTCACGCCCGTATAGGCAGGACGCTTCATCAGCGCCACGAGCTTGGCGCGGGCCTTCGCCTTGTCCGCGCCCGAGCCGACGCCGACCCATGCGCCGCCGGGAACGTAGAGCTCCCAGTTCGAGCCGGTGACGATCACGTGGTCCGGGTTGCTGGCGATGATCTGCTCGGGGTTCACCACGCCGAAGGTGCCGGGGATGATCTTGGCGGCGAGATTGCGGCCGCCTGCCACCTCCACGAACTTGCCGAAGTTCTCGTTGCCGAAGGACATGCAGCAATCGTCGGAATAGCCGCCGGCGCGCTCCATCATCACGAGAGGCTGGGCAGGATTTGCCTTGGCGAGAGTCTGCGTGACGCGCTCGATCTGCTCCTTGCGGAACGCGATGAACTCTTCCGCACGCGCTTCCTTGCCGAACAGCTTGCCGATGATGCGCATGCTCGGATCGGTGTTCTCGAAGGGCTTCTCGCGGAAGTCCACGAACACCACCGGGATGTCGATCTTGGCGAGCTTGTCGATGAGCTTGGCGTCGTCGGTCGCGGTCTTCGCCTCCACGTTGAGGATGATCACGTCGGGGGCAAGCGAGACCGCCTGCTCCACGTCGAAGGTGCCTTCCTTGAAGCCGCCGAAGGTGGGGATCTTGCCGATCTGCGGATACCGGGCGAGGTAGTCGTTGTAGCCGTCGAGATCCGCCTTCTGCAGATCGTCGCGCCAGCCGACGACGCGCCGGAACGGCTGGTCCGTGTCGAGGGCGGCCACGAAATACATCTGGCGCCCTTCGCCGAGGATCACCTTCTCGACGGGAGCCCTGACCTCGACCTGACGGCCGGTGATGTCCGTCACCGTGATCTTGTCGGCGGCCTGGGAGGGAACGGGCAGGAGCCCGACAAGCGCCAGGGCGGCGCAGAGGGCCAGTTTGTGAAGTTGCATCGGATGCCTCGCATCAGGAAGAAAGCGGGCCTCTCCTAGGGTGGGGGCAGATGTAGTGCAAGAATTATCTTTTAGAATTACTTTAATTCAAAACTGCTGATCTGCAGTTTAGAACATTTATATTCTGCAGTTTATAACGATTACAATTTGACGACTTGAGGAATTGCGCTTAGAGCATCGTGCGGACCCAGAGGGCCGCGTCAGCGAAAAGTGGACCCGGTTTTTCCGCGTCCAACGATGCTCTCTTCCAAAAAGAAAGCATCGGATCGATCCCAAAAGTGCAATCCATTTTTGGGTCCGATGCTTTAGACGAGCGCCGAAAATCAACCCTACCGCATGAGCCCCTTCATGAACGCGAACTACACGCTCCAGGACGAGATCCGCGATTACTGGTCCGCCCGCGCGCCGACATTCGACGAGCAGGTGGGGCACGAGATCTTCTCGGAAGGGGAGCGGCAGGCCTGGCGGGACTTGTTCCTGCGCCATCTGGGCGCGGGCGAGGGCCGCAGGGCGCTCGACCTTGCCAACGGCACGGGGGTCATATCCCATCTTCTGCACGGCCTCGGCTTTACCGTCACCGGTCTCGACTGGTCCGAGGCGATGCTGAACCAGGCCCGCATGAAGGCAGCCCGGCGCGGCGCGGACATCCGCTTCGTCATGGGCGATGCCGAGCGCACCCTGGAGAAGCCCGAAAGCTACGACGTGCTCGTCACACGGCATCTGGTGTGGACGCTGGTCGATCCGAAGGCGGCGTTCCGCGAATGGCATTCGCTGCTCAAGCCGGGCGGGCGGCTTCTCATCGTCGACGGCGATTTCGTGTCGGACACCCTCGTCAGGCGCATGATCCGCATGATCGAGAAGCTAGTGCCGGGGCTTGCGGGAGCGCCGCACGCACCCGGCGCCATGCGCGAAACCCATGAGCGCATCCTGAAGCGCGTTTATTTTTCGAAAGGCGCGCGGGCCCAGGAAGTAGCCTCCCTTCTGCGCGAGGCAGGCTTTGCGCAGATCGCCATCGATCGCAATCTCAAGCCCATTCACAAGCAGCAGGCCAAGAACCTGCCGCTCCTCAAAGGGCTGGAGCGCGCAACGCAGCATCGCTATGCCGTTCTGGCGGTCAAAGCCCAAGCCTGAAATTCGTAGCCCTCGGGCATGGATCGTGCTTTCCTGATGCGGCACGACAAGCGGCCGCATCGGGAGAGGCGCGTGGGACAAGGCTTTTTTCGCGTTCTCGCCCTTTGCGCCGCGCTGACCGCAGCAGCCTTTGAGGTCCGGGCGCAGCAGGGCGCCGATGCCGCAACGGTGCCGGGCCTGCCCTCCATCGGCAAGTGGATGCTCACAGGCCAAGGGGCGCCGTCCGACTGGCTCGGCGAAGTCTATCGGGGCAAGAATCTGCGCGAGCCGATCAACGTGATCATCGTGGACGAGGGCGCTTCAAGCGCGGAGGATGCCAAGGCGCGGCTTGTGGCGGCGGCAGCCCGCGCCGGCTATCCCGTGCGCTTCGGGCATTCCGCCGGGTACCAAGGCCTCATCGACGGCCGGCTTCACGCGCAACTCCCCGCAGGCCGCGACGATGCCTTCTCCAACGACGTATTCGAGGTCAGCAACAATCACGGCCGGATCTTCGGGCCGCATGCATTCGGGCAGGCCTATGTGTTCACCGGCGCCTTCAGCCGCGAGGAGGTCGATCCG
>JALYFY010000476.1 GCA_030777385.1 Pseudomonadota bacterium
CCTACGAGCATGTGGAGCCGGAAATCGTCGGCAATACCCGCAAGGTCCTGGTGTCCGACCAAGGCGGGCAATCCAACATCCTGGCCGAGCTGAAGCGCTGCGGCTTCGCGCTCGAAAAGGGCGACCCCCGCATCGGTCGCGTACTCGACGAGGTGAAGCGCAAGGAAGCCGAGGGTTTTGCGTTCGAAGGCGCGGACGCCTCCTTCTACGTGCTCGTCAAGCGCATGCTGGGGGAGGTGCCGGCTTTCTTCGACGTGGAGCGCTTCTCGGTCAACGTGGAGCGCCGCTTCAACGCGGTCGGCGAACTCGTCACCGCCTCGGAAGCCATCGTGAAGGTGCGGGTGGGCGAGGAAGTTGTGATCTCGGCCGCTGAAGGCAACGGCCCGGTGAATGCGCTGGACGTGGCCCTGCGCAAGGATCTCGGCAAGTACCAGAACCTGATCCAGGATCTGGAGCTGGTGGACTACAAGGTGCGCATCTACCAAGGCGGCTCGGATGCCGTGACGCGGGTCCTGATCGAGTTCACCGATGGATCGGGAGAGCGCTGGACCACCATCGGCGTGTCGCCCAACATCATCGACGCCTCGTTCCAGGCGCTGACGGATTCCATGATCTACAAGCTGTTGAAGGGCGGAGCGGCGCTTTGATTCACCGCGTTGCTTCTATCTCCATTGCAGGCGGCCGCTCATGAACATCGTGATCCTTCTGCCAATCCTGGGCATTCTCCTGGGCGGCGTTTTTCTCTCTGCCCAGGCACCCATCAATGCGGCACTGGCGAGATCGCTAGGTGATCCTGTGCTGGCCGCCTGCATTTCCTTCGGGATAGGCTTCGTCATTCTGGCCGCTCTCAGCGGTCTTCGTGGTTCATGGCCATCAGCCAGTGCCATGGCCGCGGCGCCCTGGTGGTCCTGGCTCGGCGGATTGCTGGGCGCGTTCTATGTCGCCATTGTAATCTGGGGTGTGCCCCAGCTCGGCGTGGTCAGCACTGTGGGAGCCTTGATCTTTGGGCAAGTCGCGGCCGCGTTGGTTCTCGATGCCGTTGGCGCCTTCGGCCTTCCCGTGCAGGCGATCACCTGGCAGCGTCTCCTTGCAGCGGGTATGATCCTGGGCGGGCTCGTGTTGTCCCGCACAGGCTAGCGTAGAAAATGCGATAATACATCGGGTATCCTTTTTGCCGAGCTTGGCTGCTTTTTGGCACATGCAAAAGCTGTTCGAGCGCAGGTGTGGAAGAATGGTCGATGCTCAAGACACTGGTTTTCTCAGTACTTTCCCTCTTTGGCTGTGTTCAAGCCGCTTGGGCTGTCGATCCACTGCCTTTGCGTCTGCCGCTATGTCCGGACTGGTCGCAGAATGTCGAGACCGACATTGTACTTTGGCAAGCTCTTGAGACAGCCTATCCGTCTGCAAAGGTGGATGCTGAAGACGGAGAAGCCTCCCGTCTGTCATGCCTCTTTCCTTATAAATTGCTGCGCTACGATAAGCTTGCAGTTCTGATCACGCTCGCTGGAGAGCCTGGAGAGGCCTGTCACGGATGTCCTGCGGAGGTGAGCGCTGTCTTTCTGCGCCAGGATGGAAACGCCCTAAAAGCTTTGGGCCGGCATGACAGCTTTGACAAGTTAGGTACTTTCGGGGATCTGATAGGGGTCGACCTTTTGCGTCTCGGAACCGAAGAGGGGATGGTCGTCGAGAGCGGCGGCACATTCCAGGGCTACAGCTCTACTGTCCTCAACCTCTTCCTGATCCGGGGCGGCCGCATGAAGCTGATCGGATCGAAAAATGGGGTCCCGTCGGGCAGTTCCGATTGCTTGGTCCGCGATCCATGCAGGGAGGTGACCGGATACTGGCAGGCGGACGGCAGGCGGTTTCTTCTCCGTCACATCGGTGTCCGGGAAGACGGGACCAAGGTCGATGGTACGGTGGTCTACGAACTCCGAAAGGGTTCGTTGGTCCGCGTCTCCGGACATCAGCTGGCCAGGGAAATGGAAGAGAGCAGGCCTTAGAACTGGCTCTCGATAGCCTCTTCGTTGCTCACGATGCCGACCCGCCGGGCGGCGGCTTCCATCATCGGGATCACGTCTTCAACCCGTTCCGCCACCAGGTAGTTAAGCTCCAGGCCGGGCCGGATGAAGCCCTGTTCGCGCATATGGGCAATCAGGGTGAGAAGCGGCTTCCAAAAGCCCTTGGTGCTCAGCATCAGGATCGGCTTGGTATGCCGGCCGAGCTGCGACCAAGTCATCTGCTCCACAAGCTCTTCCAGGGTCCCGATGCCGCCGGGCATAGCCACGAAGGCGTCGGCCCGCTCGAACATCAGGCGCTTGCGGGTGTGCATGTCGGGAACGACGATGGTTTCCTGCACATCGTCCAGAAGCTTCTCGCGAGACTTCAGAAAGTCTGGAATGATTCCTGTGACATAACCGCCGTGGTCAAGGACCGATTGAGCCACGGTGCCCATGAGGCCGACATTGCCGCCCCCATAGACCAGATTGATCCCTTGCTCAGCCATCAAACGGCCCAACGCCGCCGCATTCTCCGTAAAAACGGGATCGTCCCCGAAGCCGGAGCCGCAGTAGACGCAGATGGATTTGATAGGTTTGATGGCTGCCATGGAAATTTCGGGGGAGCGGGGAGACTCCCGCGCTGAGTCGTAGAGCATATTTTGTCCTTTATGGCCGTAGCCTTTTGAAAGATAAACGGTTTAAATGGCGGAAAGTGCCCGGTTGAGAAAAAGCGTCATGGCGCACCCAAAAGAGATCAAAGGAACGATTGCGCTTCTCGGGGCTGCCGCGGCAGCCGTCGTGGCGGGGCTCCTTGGCGTGCTTTACTGGTCCTGGTCCGATCAGCCGACAACTTCTCAGGCCTCGGCTCCGGTTCAAGCTGCCCAGCCATCCGGGCCAATATCCGAGACACCGGGTCCGCAGGCTGCCTTGCCGGCGCCGGTTGCTCCCCCAAGCCCCCCGCAGGCTCCGCCTCGTGATGCTCCCGTTGTTCCATCCTTCGACCTGGTGCGCGTCGAGCCGGATGGCGAGAGCGTCATTGCCGGCCGGGCGGCGCCGGGCGCCACCATCGAGCTTCTCAGGGGCGATCAGGTCCATGCCCGTGCGGTCGCCGATGCGTCCGGCCTCTTCGCCATCGTTCCGCCACCCCTGCCGCCGGGCTCTCACCAGGTTGCGCTGCAATCCATTGCGCCCGACGGAGCCCGCCAGCGCTCCGAGCAAAGCGTGACGGTCGTCATCACCGACGCTAAGACGCGGCCTCTCGTGACTCTCACGTCCCCTGACAAGCCGACGGTGGTTCTGTCCAACCCCGAGCCGCCGGAACCCAAGGTGGCCGAGCAGCCCAAGCCCGACATCAAGGCGGCGGAAGCCAAGCCTGCGGAGCCCCAGGCTCCGCAGCAGGCGGGCTCTGCGCCCCAGGTCTCCCCACCGGCTCCTCCAGCCCAGCCAGCCGCTCGCCCGGAGATCAAAATCGTGACCGTCGAGGCCGAGGAGGGTAGGCTGTTCGTATCCGGACTGTCCGCGCCCGGAGCCACCATCCGCCTCTATCTGAATGAAAGCTTCATTGCTCCCGGCGGCTCCGGCGGCGACGGCAAGGTGTCCTTTTCCATTGGAACCGGAGTAAAGCCTGGGGACTACCGGATCCGCCTCGACGATGTGGATCCGGTCTCGGGGCAGGTGAAGTCCCGGGCCGAGGTGGGCTTCAACGTTCCCGCACAGGTCGCAACTGCTCAGCCGCCGGCCCCAAGCCGCTCGGCCGCGCCTGCTCCTGCACTCTCCCAGCCGCAGGCCGGCCGCGAAGTGGCCTCGGCCCTACCCAGTGCTCAGGTTGCGGATGCCGGAACTGTTGTCATCCCCAGCATCAACACGGCTCTGGTGTCCCGGGGGGACAATCTCTGGCGGATCAGCCAGCGCATCTATGGCAAGGGTTTTCGCTACACGATGATCTATGGGGCGAACCAGGAGCAGATCCGCAATCCGAACCTGATCTATCCCGGACAGGTTTTCGTCCTACCAGGCGATCAGGAGCCGAAAAGCAACTAATCTTCGGCGGCGAACCTACTACGGCCGAACAATCACCCAAGTGGGGTGAATTCACCCCGCTGATCGCTTATATCGGGGTCCGACAGCTAAATCGGATCCTCGCGTATGCCTCCCTCCACCGCCGTCCCCTCGACGAGCGCCGCCGCGCCGAAGCCATCCGGCTTGGCTGCCACTTGGAAGAAGCTTTGGCCCTATCTCTGGCCCCATGGGCGGCCGGATCTCCAGCGGCGCGTCTTCCTCGCCTTCGGCCTTCTCCTCGTGGCGAAGGGGGTGACCATGGTGACGCCCTTCGCCTTCAAATGGGCGACGGACGCTCTCGTGGCCGTCACGAGCAGCGGCAACCAGCCAACCGCCGCAGCGGCAACGGCCGGTTCCTGGCTCTGGCGGGCACCGATCCTGCTCACGCTGATCTATGGCCTCACCCGCATCCTCATGGCGGTGCTGACGCAAGTGCGCGACGGCCTCTTTGCCAAGGTCGCCATGCATGCTGTGCGCAAGCTGGCCCTGCAGACCTTCGAGCATATGCATCGTCTATCCTTGCGCTTTCATCTGGAGCGCAAAACCGGTGGCCTGACCCGGGTACTGGAGCGGGGCCGAGAGGGCATCGAGGAACTGTCGCGGCTTGTCGTGCTCACCCTCGTGCCGACAATTCTCGAATTCCTGCTCGTGCTGGGCATCCTGGCCTGGGAATTCGACATTATCTATTCCCTCGTCGTTCTCGTAATGGTGGTCGTCTACCTCGCCTATACCTACAAGGCGACCCAGTGGCGGATCTCGATCCGCAAGCAGATGAACGACTCCGACACGGACGCGAACACCAAGGCAGTCGACTCGCTCCTGAACTACGAGACCGTCAAGTATTTCGGCGCCGAGCAGCGGGAGACCGCCCGCTATGACCGCTCCATGGAGAAGTTCGAGCGGGCCTCGACCCAGACCTATACGTCGCTTGCCGTGCTCAACGCCGGCCAGGCGGTGATTTTCTCGATCGGCATGGCCATCGTCATGATCCTGGCGGCACGGGACATCATGGCGGGGCGGGTTTCCATCGGCAGCTTCGTGCTCGTCAATGCCATGCTGGTGCAGCTCTATATCCCGCTGAACTTCATGGGGATGCTGTATCGCGAGATCAAGCAGGCGCTGATCGACATCGACGACATGTTCGGCATCATCGACCGCAACCCCGAGATCCAGGACAAGCCCGGTGCCAAGCCGCTCCAGGCGGCCCAGGGCGTAGTGCGCTTCGAAGACGTGCATTTTGCCTACGTCCCCGAACGCCCCATCCTGAAGGGTGTGAGCTTCGAGGTGCCGGCGGGGCATACGGTCGCCATCGTCGGTCCCTCGGGCGCGGGCAAATCCACCATTTCCCGTTTGCTGTTCCGGTTCTACGAGCCCACCAGCGGACGCATCCTTATCGACGGCCAGAACATCGCGGATGTGCAGCAGGCGTCCCTGCGCAAGGTCATCGGCATGGTCCCGCAGGACACGGTGCTGTTCAACGACACCATCGGGTACAACATCCAGTACGGCCGCTGGGATGCGACGCCGGAGGAGATGAAGGAGGCAGCCCGCCTCGCGCAGATCGATCGCTTCATCGCCCAGCTGCCTGAGGGTTATGATACTCCCGTTGGCGAGCGCGGCCTCAAGCTCTCTGGGGGCGAGAAGCAGCGGGTGGCCATTGCCCGCACGATCCTCAAGAGCCCGCCGATCCTGGTGCTGGACGAGGCGACCTCAGCCCTCGATACCTTTACCGAGAAGGAAATCCAGGACGCCCTGGACCGGGTCAGCCGCGGGCGCACCACCCTCGTGATCGCCCATCGCTTGTCCACAGTCATTGGAGCCGACGAGATCATCGTGCTCGACCAGGGCCGTGTTGTCGAACGCGGCAACCATGCGAGCCTGCTTAGCCATGGCGGGGTCTATGCCGCTATGTGGAACCGCCAGCGCGAAGCCGATCAGGCTCGCGAGGCGCTCAAGCGGGTGGAGGAGGCGGAGCGGGCCGAGAAAACCGAGAGCGTGGCAGGTTGACGGAAACGCTTGCGCCTGCCATCCCCACAAAAGCATCGGACCCAAAAGTGGATCTGCACTTTTGGGATCTATCCGATGCTCTTTTAACCGGCGCATCGTTGAGCGCGGAAAACCGGGACCACTTTTCACTGGTGTGGCCCGCTGGGTCCGCACGATGCGCTGGCGCTCTAAAGGCTATGAGAATATGACCGATATCCTGGAATCGATGCGCCGCATCTTCGTGCCGATCCACAAGGAGGGCTATCCCTTCATCCTGATCGCGCTGTTTGCGACGATCGTCCTGGCGTGGCTGTGGTCGCCTCTAGGCTGGATCGGCACGATCCTGACCGTGTGGGTGTGCTACTTCTTCCGCGATCCCCCGCGGGTGACGCCGATCCGCGAAGGCCTCGTGGTGTCGCCGGCCGATGGGCGGGTAAACCTCATCACCACCGCGGTGCCGCCGGCCGAGCTCGATCTGCCGCCCGAGCCCATGACCCGCATCTCGGTGTTCATGAACGTGTTCGACTGCCACGTGAACCGCGCACCGGTCACGGGGCGGATCACCCAGATCCTCTACACGCCCGGCCTCTTCCTCAACGCCGAACTCGACAAGGCGAGCGAGGACAACGAGCGCAACGCCCTCGTCATCGAGACGGCAAGCACCAAGATCGGCGTGGTCCAGATTGCCGGTCTCGTTGCGCGCCGCATCGTGTCCTTCGTCAAAGTGGGCGAAGCTTTGAGCACTGGCGAGCGTTTCGGCCTGATCCGCTTCGGGTCGCGGCTCGACATTTATGTGCCCATGAACGCCCAGGTGCTCGTTGGGCTTGGCCAGACGGCGGTAGCCGGCGAGACGGTGCTGGCCGACCTTACGGCGAACGAGCCCGCCCGGCAGTACCGGGTTGGCTAGGTAAGCTTGCCGGTCAAGCTGGCAAACCCTAGATTTCACGCATGAGCGATCTTTTCCCTCCTTTCGCCCCGGATCCGGACGAGCCGCGTAAGCGGCTCTTCAAGCCGGTTCCGTTCCGCGTCATCGTCCCCAACATCATCACCCTGATCGCCCTCTGCCTGGGGCTCACCGCCATCAGGTTGGCCTTCGAGGGGCGCTATGAGCCGGCAGTCATCGCCATCGTGGCGGCTGCGTTCCTGGATGGTGTCGACGGCCGGGTTGCCCGTCTCTTGAAGGGCACCTCGCGCTTTGGCGCGGAACTCGACTCCCTGGCGGATTTCGTCAATTTCGGCGTGACGCCGGCTCTCATTCTCTACAGCTTCCTGTTGAACGAGTTGAAGGCCCTCGGCTGGATCGCCGTACTGGTGTTTGCCATCGCCATGGCCCTGCGCCTGGCGCGCTTCAACGTGATGCTGGACGATCCTCATCGGCCGGAGTGGAAGAAGAACTTCTTTACCGGAATGCCGGCGCCTGCGGGCGCCCTTACCTCAATGCTGCCCCTCTACCTGTCCTTTCTCGGGGTTTCCATCGGGGCGGCGGCAGCGCCGGTCGCGCTGGTCTATCTCTTGGGCCTCGCCTTCCTGATGGTGTCCACGATCCCGGTCTACTCGGGCAAGACCATTGGCCTGAAGGTTCCCCGCCAATGGGTTCTGCCGATCTTCGTCCTGTCGGTCGCAGCCTTTGGGCTTCTGGTGAGCTTCCCGTTCGAGATGCTGACGGCGATCACCGTCTGCTTCCTGGGCTCAATCCCGTTCAGCGTCATGCGCTATCGTCAGCTTGAGCGCGCCGATGCCATGCAGGCCGCAGAGGCGCGCCAGGCTGTCTCCGAGCCGGAGCCTCCGCTTGCTTGATTCGAACGGCCCCGGTGCCATGTTGTGACCGGGCGTAGCCTTATGCCCCTATAAATGTTCTCGAAGGATCCGTTGGATCCTGGAGTGTGGAGAGAAAAGTGGCGTCTTCTTCCGAGGTGTCGAATTCCGGCTGGCGTCCGAAGCTCATTCTCGCGTCCGCTTCGCCCCGCAGGTTGGCTCTCCTGCAGCAGGTCGGCATTGAGCCCGATGCGCTCCTGCCCGCCGATGTGGATGAGACGCCCCTGAAGAACGAGGGAGCCAAGGATCTCGCCAAGCGCCTTGCCCGCTCGAAGGCCGAGGTAGCCCGCAAGGCGGCCCGCAGTCGCGACGATCTGAAGGACTCCTATATTCTCTCCGCCGACACGGTGGTGGTGGTTGGCAAGCGTGTTCTCCCCAAGGCTGAAGTGGTGGACGAGGCGGCTGCCTGCCTGCGCCTGCTCTCAGGGCGCCAACACCGGGTCTACACCTCGGTCTGCCTGATCACCCCCAAGGACACGATTCGCGAGCGATTGGTGGAAACCCGGGTGCGCTTCAAGCGCCTCTCCCGGGACGAGTTCGAGCGCTATCTTGCCTCGGGCGAATGGCGTGGGAAGGCCGGCGGCTACGCCATTCAAGGCTTGGCCGGAACCTTCGTGGTGAAGCTCGTCGGCTCCTATACGAATGTGGTGGGTCTGCCCCTCTATGAGGCGGCAGCCCTGCTCGATGGCGAGGGGTATCCGGTTCGCTTCACCTGGCTCAATGCAGCCTAACCCAACTCTTGCTTGAGAGGAGGGGACTGATGGATAAACCTGAGATCATCGTCGTCGAGAGGCATGCAAGCGTCGCGCATCCGTCCTTCGCAACAGGTGGGTTCATCCTTCTGACGCCGGGCGCGAATGCCTATCGGAATGCGGATATGATCCCCGGCTCCGCTTCTCAGATGCTCGAGTGGTGCAGCCTGAATGGCTGTGATCGCGTGGGATCGGAGGGCGAGCGCACATCTTCTCTGCGCCATCGCATTCAGTTTCCTGACACTGAGACACTGTCGCGGTTCCAAAAGCAATTTGGCCGCAAGTCCACCTAATGGGGTTTGTCGCAATCCGAACCTGTACCAGAGCGCAGGCTTTAGATTCGCTGACAGAGCACACTGCCCAGATTGGGAAGCATAGAGGATCAATACCGCTCTGGTTGACGATGGAGTGCGCCAAACGACACGACCACTAGATCATAATTTGATTTATTGGGAGAGAAGTGGTGCCCAGGGACGGAATCGAACCGCCGACACTGCGATTTTCAGTCGCATGCTCTACCAACTGAGCTACCTGGGCATCCGATGCGCGGCAGGTGCCGTGCGCGTCGTGGAGGGGTGTATAGTCAGACATGCAGCGCATGTCCAGCGGTCCAGCCTACAAAAATTGAGGAATTGCCGATCAGGCCTCCGGGTCCTCGTCCCGGTCTTCGTCATCCTCGACGGCGGGAATCGCATAAGTTCCCGAGAGCCAGCGGTTCAGGTCCACATCGGCGCAGCGCTTGGAGCAGAAAGGCTTGTACTCGAGCTGTGTGGGCTTTCCGCAGATCGGGCACTTGCCCAGAGAGGCCAAAGGCTTGTTCTCGTTGGCAGCATTCATCCTTTACCCCGTCACGTCTTCATTCGGCAAGGTGGTTGCCGGCAGGCGGTCGCGCAAGGCTGCACCTTTGGGCCGAAGACTTAGACCGCCTCCGCCTGTATCGCAAACTCGAAGCATAAACATTCTCGGGGGGTATCGCGTTGCGTTCCCAATCGGTGCATCGCACCATTCCCTACAAGGGCTCAGGGCACCCGAATGGCAGCTTCAAGTCTGGAGAATGCTAAGGGTCTGGATACAGTCGAGCGACGCTTCGGCAGAGCAGTCATAGCTGACTGCACCCGGATAGCATTCTTTGCTCAGGCAAAGGCAGACAGAAGCTATCCTGCTGGAAGGTGGTGACCTCCTTGCCTTTCACTTCCTTGCGCAGATCGCCCGGGCTGTCATGCCTTTTGGGCTCTCGCTTGTTGAGAAGCAGTACACCCCAGCCTCATCCATATCGAGACGGTCGCCCCGGTTGCAGGTGCCGTTGACGGGATACTCATTCTCGTCGCATCGCGCCGTGCACCGAGCCTGAGAGGCGCATTCCTGCACGAAGACCCGCAGGATCGTTCCCGCCGGTCCCGGCTTTCCATCCGGGCCAGCAGGACCGGGCGGGCCGACAGGGCCCGTGAGGCCTGCGGGTCCGATTTGCCCTGCAGGACCTGGAGGTCCGATGGGGCCAATCTCTCCGGCGATGCCCTGCGGTCCCTGAGAACCGGGTGGCCCCACAGGGCCTGCTGGTCCAGCAGGCCCTGGCTCCCCTCGTGGTCCAAGCTCGCCGCGCGGTCCAGGCATTCCCTGCGGCCCTTGGGGTCCCTGGTGTCCCGCAAGGCCCTGCGGCCCCTGTGGACCGGCTGGACCAGGCGGTCCTTCAGGACCCATAGGGCCGGCAGGGCCGGGCTGCCCTTCGGAGGCCGATTGCACTTCGACCCTTCCGGGTGGTCCAGGAGGCCCTTGCGGGCCTGTCGGACCCGTTAGTCCTGGAGGCCCATCACGACCGGGCTCGCCCTGAGGTCCTGGCGGACCGGCGATGCCCTGCGGCCCTGGAGGACCCTCCGGTCCAACAGGGCCCTGTGGACCCGCAACTCCGACACGTCCGGGTTCACCTTGAGGTCCGGGAGGGCCAGGCTCACCTTGGGGGCCGGGTTGGGGCGGCGGAAGTGCAGCGGTGGCCAAGCCGCTCGATCCTTCCGGGCCTTTCTGGCCGCAGAAACCGACGACAGCCTGCCGCTGCTCAGCCTCGGCCTGAAGGGTAACGATGCAGGTGGCTGGATGATAAGCAAGCCGGAATGCGAAACGCCCGTTGGCGTCTGTTCTCGTCTCATGCCGTTCGTCGAGGGTGACCGTCGCTTGGCGGGGTTTGCTCAGCCGGCCGATGACGCGCAACTCGCCACTCGTGATCATGGCCTGATCGATGACGATGTCGGCCAGCGCGGGAGCACTGCTGGCGATGAGGATGGATCCAGCTAACAGGCGCTTGAGCATCATGCCTTCCCCGTATCAGAGGCATGAAGCGTCACCTGAACAGGCCAAATCCGTCAATTTACTCTGAAGGATACGTAGCTCACTATCTCGTGCAGTTAGCCGACGCTGCTAATGCACGCCCTCGGCCTGCATGGCTTCCACGCGGATCTCTTCAGTCAATTGCGCCTTCAGGCTGGAGAACTCCGGAGTCGTCTTCATGGTGTAGTGGCGCGGGTGGGGCAGGTCGACGGGGATGTCGGCCTTGATGCGGCCCGGGCGCGCGGACATGACAATGACGCGGGAGGCGAGGAAGATCGCTTCTTCGATATCGTGGGTGACGAAGAGCACGGTCTTGCGTTCACGTTCCCATATGCCGAGCAGGAGCTCCTGCATCAGGCCGCGGGTCTGGTTATCCAGCGCACCGAAGGGTTCGTCGAGAAGCAGAATTTCAGGGTCGTTTGCGAGTGCGCGGGCGATGGCGGTACGCTGCTGCATGCCGCCGGACAACTGCTTCGGATAATGGTTCTCGAAGCCGCGCAGTCCCACTTTCTCGGTGTAGGAGGCGACGATATCCTGGCGCTGAGCTTTCGGCATGCCCTTTTCCTGCAGGCCATAGGCGATGTTCTCGGCAATCGTCAGCCACGGGAATAGCGTGTAGGACTGAAACACCATGCCCCGGTCGGCGCCGGGACCTTTGATTTCGCGGCCGTTGAGCAGCACACGCCCACCGCTTGGGCGATCAAGCCCGGCAACGATGCGCAGAAGGGTGGATTTCCCGCAGCCGGAGGGGCCGAGAATCGTAATGAAGTCGTTCTGCGCCACCTGCAGGCTGGTAGGCTCGAGCGCACGCACGGGAGCTCCGCCGCGCACGCCCGGAAAGACGCGTGAAACATTGTCGATCTGGAGGATTGTGCCGGTCATGCAAGCCTCCAGGAAAAGACCGACCGGTTGATCGCCTTGAACAGGAAGTCGGAGATCAGGCCGATAATGCCGATGATGATAATGCCGAAGATCATCTGGCCCGTGGCGAGAAGCGCCTGGCTGTCGATGATCATGTGTCCGATGCCGGAAGATGAGCCGATCAGCTCCGCCACGATCACATAGGTCCAGGCCCAGCCGAGCACGAGCCTCAGGATCTCCGCAATCTCCGGCGCATTCGCCGGAATGAGCACGCGCTTCACCACGCCCCCATCGCTGGAGCCGAGCGTGTAGGCCGCCTCGACCAAATCCCGACGTGTATTGCCGACGGCAACCGCCACCATCAGGATGATCTGGAAGACCGAGCCTATGAAGATGACCAGAAGCTTCTGCATCTCGCCGATACCCGCCCACAGGATGAGAAGAGGCACGAAGGCGGAAGCTGGCAGATAGCGCGCAAACGAAACGAACGGCTCAAGGAAGGCTTCGAAGGACTTGTAGGCACCCATCATGATCCCGACGGGCACGGCGATAAGCGCTGCAAGGACGAAGCCGCCCACCACCCGCCAAACTGTCATGCCGATATCGCCGAGAAAGCCGAAGCGCGTGAGCAGCAGCCAGCCGTCCTGCACCATGGTGATCGGATCGGCAAGGAACGTCCGGGAGACGAAGCCGCCCAGGGTCGCGAAAGCCCAGGC
>JALYFY010000477.1 GCA_030777385.1 Pseudomonadota bacterium
GGCCTACGCGCGATTATCGGATTGACGCTGAAGACGCCGCATCAGGCCGATCGAATGGCGGGCATGCCGATCGATTACGGCTGCATTGGCGGTGTCTTTGCGACTATGAGCAAGAACAACCCCGCTCCGCCTGTTGGCGTTGAGGGGCTTCGCAAGATCCTGTCACACGCCAGGCTCGCAAACCGCGGGCCCGTCGGCGCCATTGCCGGAATCGACGTATTGAACGCGCAAGCTGTGATCGCGGCCGGAGCTGATGGCATCGCGGTCATTTCAGCTCTCTTCATGGCGAACGATCCGCAAGCTGAAGCCCGAAGACTGCGAGGCATCGTGGATCAGGCCCTGACGGCCCGAGGAGGTGTTGCATGACGGCAATCGCAGTCACCATTGCAGGCTCAGACTCGGGCGGCGGAGCCGGAATCCAAGCGGACCTCAAGACCTTCTCGGCTCTGGGCGTTTATGGGGCCAGTATCATCACGGCACTCACCGCGCAGAACACCATGGGGGTTCAGGGCATTCACGATGTGCCTCCTGATTTTGTGACGAAGCAGATCGACAGCGTCTTCTCGGACCTTGAGGTCAGGGCGGTGAAGATCGGCATGCTCTCCCAACCCGCGGTCATTGAAGCTGTGGCAGAGGGGCTCCAACGCTATAGCCAAACGCAGGTTGTCCTCGATCCCGTGATGGTGGCGGCCAGTGGCGACCGGCTGCTCGCACCAGAGGCCGTCAACGCATTACGCCATGTGCTTCTTCCCAGGGCGCTGCTTGTCACACCCAACCTTCTTGAAGCCGCAGCTCTTCTCGACGAGCCGCAGGCCGAGGATGAGCAGGCCATGTGCCGACAGGCCGAGCGGATCTTTGCCTTGGGTCCTGGAGCCGTTCTGGTGAAGGGCGGCCACGGCACAGGCCGGGAGAGCACGGATGTTCTCATGGATGCGCAGGGTGTGCGGTTTTTCTCAGCCCCCCGCATTGAGACGCGCAACACGCATGGCACCGGCTGCACCTTGTCGTCTGCCGTCGCAGCGGGGCTCGCAAAAGGCCTCCCACTGGCGGATGCTGTCGCGGCTGGCAAGGACTTCATCAGCGCCGCGATCGGTGCTTCCACTCAACTGCACATTGGACACGGGCACGGCCCCGTGCATCATTTTCATGCCTTTTGGTCCTAGGCTTTCCCGTCGCGCGGCGCTCGGCGTTGGGGCTGCCTCTCTTGCCGCGCCGGCCGTCAGCCAGGCCCAGACGGTTCGCTGGCGCATGGTCACATCGTGGCCGAAGAACCGCACCGGGCCTGGCGTCTCCGCCCAGAGGATCGTTGAGCGCATCAATGCCATGAGCGGCAGGCGGCTCCAGATCGATCTCTTCGCAGCGGGTGAGATCGTGCCGCCCTTCGCCGTGCTCGATGCCGTCTCGAACGGCACGGTTGAGATGGGTCACACGGCATCGCTGTACTGGCAGGGCCGAATGCCAGCGGCTGGGTTCTTCACCAGTGTCCCCTTTGGCCTTGGTCCCATCGAGCATCAAGCCTGGATCGATTTGCGGGATGGGCAGGCGTTGTGGGACGAACTCTACAACCCTCATGGTGTCCGCGCCTTCCTCGCGGGCAACACGGGCCCCTCCATGGGGGGATGGTTCCGGCGCAAGCTGAATGGCGTCGAGGATCTGCGCGGCATGCGATTGCGTGTTCAGGGCTTGGGAGCCGAGGTTTATGCAAAGCTCGGGGCAGTGCCAATGACGGTTTCTGCCGGGGATCTCCTTCCGGCTCTTGAAAAAGGCTCCATCGATGCGGCGGAGTTTTTGGCGCCGGCAACCGATCTGGAAACGGGTCTGCCCAAATACGCCCCCTTCTATTACGCTCCCGGCTTTAACAAGCCCAATGGCGCCAGCGAGCTCCTGATCTCGCTCAGGGCTTGGGAGACACTCAGCCCTGACCTTCGCAGCGTGGTCACGGAAGCCTGCCGGGCCGAGCATGCACTTGGCTTGGCCGACGCGCACCACACCAATGCGGCAGCCCTGACCGAGATCCTTGGCAAATACCCGGTGACCCTGGAGGCATTTCCCCGCTCTGTCATGGAAGCGGCTCAAAAGGCTTCGTCCGAGCTTCTCACCGAGATTGCAGCCAGTTCTCCTCTCGCGGAGCGAATTGTCGGGAGTTACAGAAGCACCCTGGAGAATCTGCGGGGGTGGTCGGCTCTCGCAGCCGACATGGCGCGAGCCAACACGCGCTTATCGCCGTCGGCGCGGTGATGGGGAGCGGCAATGGCGTCCGGATTGGAGAGCTATCCAAGGTCAGCTTGGGGTCAAAGTGTAACGTTGGACGAACCAAATGAAGGTCCGCTTGTCGCGCCTTTCCAGAAATTCGGCTTACTTCCGGAACGTGCCATTAACTGCCGTTCCACCGTGGCGCACTCTGGAATGTCAAGCCTCCGACGCGAGACGAACTATACTCAACTCGCATGCAGGAGATTTCAAATCGATGCCCTCCAGTCTTTGTCGTGGCCTGGTGGGCTGTTATGCTTACATTTCCCTCCCGGTAAGCGACGCTCGGATGGGGGAGCGGATCCAATGAGCCAAGGCCGGGTTGTCCTGTGAGCAACCTGAGCTGAGAGCACCGTATCATGGCTGGCCCGGCCCTTCCCCCACCCGTTGCACAGCCCGCGAGATCCCCTCTTCTGACCGCTGGCGGTATCGTCCTGGCCATCGGAGGGCTTTACGTCGGCCGAGACATCTTCATCCCTTTTGCCCTCGCCATACTCCTGAGCTTTGCGCTTACGCCTTTGGTCAATTGGCTCCGGCGCCTGAAGCTGCCCCGGATCGCCGCGGCGCTGATTGCCGTCACCCTTGCCTTCATCGCCATCGGCGGCATTGGCTTCGTTGTTGGCAGTCAACTTGTCCAACTCGCCAACAACCTACCGTCTTACCAGACGACTATCACCCAGAAGATCCGATCCTTGCAGCAGTCGGCGACCGGCGGCGGTGTTGTTGAAAGGGTCACCACCACGATCCAGGATCTCGGCAAGGAAATCTCCGGCGAGGGGCGACCCGAGGACAAGCCGGCGCAGGCACCCGGCTCTGCGCTCGGCGGAAGCACACCGCAGGAACCGATCACTGTCAGGCTGGAGCCTCCCGGCCCCCGCCCGCTGGAGATGATCCAGACTATCGTTGGCCCTTTGCTGGCGCCACTCGCGACCGCCGGCCTGGTCATCATC
>JALYFY010000478.1 GCA_030777385.1 Pseudomonadota bacterium
GTGAGGCCAACCGCATCGAGATAGTCCTTCTGCTCTTCCGGCGGCAGAACCGCGATCTCGCTCTCGATCTTGGCCGAGACCACGACAGCCTTGGCGCCTTCTTCCCTGGCGCGCTCGAAGACCTTGGCCGAGAAGGCATTGCCCTGGTCGGCGGAAGCCTCTTCCACGTTGCACACGTAGAGAACGGGCTTGGAGGAGAGAAGGCCGAGCATCTGGAACAGGCGCTCCTCCTCGGGCTTGCGCTCCACGAGGCGGGCGGGCTTGCCTTCGCGCAGGAGAGGCAGGGCGCGGTTGACGAGGTCGAGGGTTTCCTTGGCCTCCTTGTCGTTGCCCTTGGCCTTCTTCTCGAGGGCCGAGACGCGCCGCTCCAGGCTGTCGAGATCGGCGAGCATCAGCTCGGTCTCGATGGTCTCGATATCGGCCACCGGGTCGATCTTGCCCTCCACATGGGTGATGTCCGTGTCCTCGAAGCAGCGCACCACATGGGCGATGGCATCGACCTCGCGGATATTGGCCAGGAACTGGTTGCCGAGGCCTTCGCCGCGGGAGGCGCCGCGCACCAGGCCTGCGATGTCCACAAAGGTAAGGCGGGTCGGGATGATCTGGGCCGAGCTTGCAATAGCGGCGAGGCTGTCGAGCCGGTCGTCCGGCACCGCCACGTCGCCCACATTGGGCTCGATGGTGCAGAACGGGTAGTTCGCAGCCTGCGCCGCGGCCGTCTGTGTCAATGCGTTGAAGAGGGTGGACTTGCCCACATTCGGCAGGCCGACGATGCCCATCTTGAAGCCCATGGCCTCACTCCTTTGTTGTGTTGGCCTTTTCTCCGGGCCGCTTTACATCCGTCCACCCTCTCGCCTCCATGGCGAGGTGGACCTTGTTCTGAAAACTGCCGTCCTCAGCCTTAGCCAGAAGGGCAGCATTGTCCGCGATGATCCGGCATAGGTCCTCGACCCACGCCTCTTCGGCTTTGCCGAAATCGCCCAGCACATGGTTCTGCACCAAAGGCTTGTGGCCCGGATGCCCGATGCCGAGCCGCACGCGGCGATAGTCGTTGCCGCAATGGGCCGAGATCGAGCGCAGGCCGTTATGCCCGGCATTGCCGCCCCCGACCTTCACCCTGAGCTTGGCGGGCGGCAGATCGAGTTCGTCGTAGAAAACCGTCACGTCTCCCAAGGGGATCCTGAAGTAGTTCTGCGCTTCCCCAACCGCTTGGCCGGACAGGTTCATGAAGGTTTGCGGCTTGAGCAGCAAAACCTTCTCGCCGCCGATCACCGCATCCGCAGTCTCGGCCTGGAAGCGCCTGCGCCAAGGGCCCGCGTTATGAACGCGCGCGATCTCGTCCACGGCCATGAAACCGATATTGTGGCGGTTTCTGGCGTAGCGGGATCCGGGATTGCCGAGGCCGACAAAGAGGCGCATCGCTTGGTCTTGCTCATAAGAAACGCTCCGGCCTTGCGGTCGGAGCGTTGAAGCCGATCAATGGGCTTGGAAACGCCCGATGAAAGCCGATTAGGCAGCAGCGCCTTCAGCGGCGGCCGGAGCGGGTTCCTCTTCCTTCACGCCCGAAACGGTGACGAGGGTCACGTTCTCGGTGGAGACTGCCTTGGCGCCGTTCGGCAGGGCGATGTCCGACAGGTGAATCGAGGAGCCGATGTCGAGATTGGCGACCGAAGCCTCAACGTAGTCCGGGATCGCGTCGGAGGGAACGAGCAGTTCCACCGAGTGCTCGACGATCTGGAGCGTGCCGCCGCGCTTGATGCCCGGGCAGTTGTCCTGACCGACCACGTGCACCGGCACCACGACCTTGATGGCCTGGCCCTGCGAGAGGCGCAGGAAGTCGATATGGACGGGGAAATCCCGAACCGGATCGAGCTGGTAGTCGCGCGGAATGGCGCGGACCGTCTGGCCGTCCACGTCGATCTCGAAGATCGTGGTGAGGAAGTGGCCAGCGAAAATCAGCTGCTTGGTCTGGTTGAAGTCGAGGGCGATCGCCTGGGCCGGCTGGCCGGCTCCGTAGATGACGGCGGGAACTTGGCCTTGGCGACGAACGGCCCGGGCGGCCCCCTTGCCGGCCCGGTCGC
>JALYFY010000479.1 GCA_030777385.1 Pseudomonadota bacterium
TGGCTCCAGGCCGAGCGCCGTCGCCGAGCTGCTGACCAGACGTATCGTTGGTCTCCTTCGAGCAGATGCAGGTGATCAAAGAGGCGGTTGCGCTCCAGCCAAGCCAGGCTGGCTTCGAGCTCAGGGAGGGTCATCTGGGCTCGCCCCTTGCCGCCGAACACCCGCTTCAGCACCGCATTATAGCAATGATACAGCCCCCCTTCGATCTGAGGCACCTGCAAGCCGGCCTCGTCCTCTACAGCCTGAGCGGCTACCGCCTCACCAATGCGAGACCGCAGGCGCCGCTCCGTCGCGGACGGTGGCTCGATCAGCTGCGCTGACGGTGGCATTCGCCCAGAGCGGGCTTCACCAAACTCTGGACCCGGTTTCAGCGTCGCAAAGCGCAAACCCAAGGCATTGCTCTCCAGGGGCGTGATGCCGCGTCCTTCGCCCTCATCCCGGTGCGCCGCAAGATGCTCGGCAAGCCAGGATGGCGTTTCTGCCTCGGCGCGCCGCAGGCGCTGACGCGTCAGCGTCCCTTGCTCGGCTTCGATGCTGCGGCGGAAACGGGCAAACAGCGGGTCGTCCGGGTGGAATACCAGAGCGCGCTGGCTCTCGTAAGCGCCGGCATCTGGATCCACTCGCGTGGATCGCGCGATCATCTGCTCCAGCCAGGGCCTGCTGCGGATGTGGGTGAGAGCGGCGACCACCGCTACTTCCGGCGCGTCAAGTCCCTCATACGCCATAGCCACTGTGACAAGGATCGCCGGCTCCGCCGTCAAACGGAAGGCCGCCAAGACTGCTGGGGAATCCCGTTCATCCGAAGTGGCGAGCCGCACCTCCCGCTCGGCCTGTCCATGGGGCATCCAGCCTCGCAGCATTTCGCAGTAGCGTCGGGCGCTGCGCTGGTCGGGAGCCACCACGAGCAGCTTGCCCAGGCCGCGTGCGGTCTCCCCGATGGCAAGCTCCCGCTCGGCACGTCGGCGTGCCCGAAGGTTGCGCGTAGCCCTGAAAGCCTCCTGGAGCAATTCGCGGGCAAAGCCAGTGCGCAGGGCTGTAAACAGGGCAGGGCGGGTGGTTTCGATCGGGTAGGGCCCGGACAGGCGATGCGGGCCGAGCCGGACGTCCTCCGCTGCCGTTCTCCCCGCCTGAAGCCAGCTCGCCTCGCCATCAAGGGCGCCAAATGTGACGGGAAGCACCGCTCGCTCGGCGACCGCCTGCGCCCGTGTATAGCCGATAACGGCCCAGCCGGGCGCATCCAGATCGACCTCCTGCGTTCCGGCCTCCGGCCCGGTCCGGTAAGGCAGCCAAAGGATCCGCCGGCCGTCCGCCCGCTCCAAGGTTCCCGAGAGGAGCAGGCGCAGGGATGCGGATTCGAGAAGCGGCAGCAGCGCCCGGCTCCAGGCCGAGGCATTCTCGCTTAAGTCGGGAGCCTGGCCGGACGATTGAGGGGCCGGTGACTCATACTCGCCGAGGGTGGGAAGATGATGCACCTCATCCACGACGAGCAGGGTGCGATGGCGGCGCAGTTCAGCCAAGTGCAGGTCTGGGGCCGCCGCAATGGCCTGGTAGGTGGTGACGTACCCGGCCAGCCCCCGGCTGGGGTTCCGCTCATTGTCGGCCGCGCGCACTGACAGAGAGTGGCCCAGCGCGGCGCGCCAAGCCGGATCGGCAAAGGCCTCCTCAGCCTGGAGGCGCAGGCTGTCGCGGGGCACGACCCAGCAGATTCTCTCGACCTTGTTGGCCTCGATGAGGCGAGCCGCGGCAATGACCGGGAGGAGGGACTTGCCACCGCCAGGCGTCACCGCAGCCAGGATGTCGGTCACCTCTGGCGCTTCGCCGTTTGCCATTGCAGCGACAAGACCTGTAAGGGCCTGCTGGTGGGCGCGAAGGGGCCTCTGAGGAGGAGTGGGCATAAGGAGCGGTCCAGGGCAAATCACCAGCCACCATCATGGGGCGTTTCCGATGAAGTGTGAATCCCAGAGCCTCGTTTAGTCGTGGAAGAGGCGAGTTGCCGATGACCGATGGCTCAGCGGATGCGCTTGATGCAAGAGGCTCTGGAGACGGTCATGAAGATTGCTCCGCATCACTACGCAGCAAGCGATCGTGTGACTCCTCGCCAGTCGCCGCCGGGACGTTGTGTCGAGCCGAGAGGTCCTTGCAGTCAGGGTCAATCGAGAGCCTTGCCGCCTAGGTGACGGTAGAGAACCCGGACAGCGTAAGCATAGGACCTCTGCGGATCCTGCGCGCAGACACTCCGGATCCAAGCCAGTTGGCTCTCCTTCGGGTATGACGCCGGCAAGAGGTCGAGGGTATCGTCGACACCCCGTGGGGCCATCATCACAATGGCGCTCATGTATCCCTGGGCCCAGATGAAGTACTGTTCTTCCGAGGGTGGGTTCTTGGTGTAGTCGAGCGCAAACTTCAGGCAGCTCGAAGCTCCAGGGCCAGGTATCGAGGCAGCATGTGCCGGGATTGTTAACCCAAGGAACACGGATGCAGTTGCTATCACCCTCATGAATCAACCCTTCTCGTCGTACGAAGCCCGGGCCCGAGTTCAGCGTCGCTGCATCTCTGGCCAAAATCCAGGCACTCCAGGCAGCAACGGGTTTACCGCCGGCATTATCCCGCCGATCCCTGACGTACGAACACGAGTCGGAGCGATTGCATGGTGACACGAACTGATCGCCCGAAGGACTTTGAGACTGATGGATATCTAGGCTCCGGTCTACCGGTGCACGTTCTGGCCGAGGATCTTGTTGGATCCTAC
>JALYFY010000480.1 GCA_030777385.1 Pseudomonadota bacterium
GCCCTATGGGCTCGGGGGTCACGGCGTGCCACCCGTGCGCCTGAAGCGCCCAGGCAGCGTCCGAGAGGCTGCCGAGCGGTTCGTGCGGCCAGGCCGGCTCGCCCGTGGGCGTGAGGATCATGAACCGCTGCGATGCCTTCATGCCGACGCGAGCGATGTACAGGATCTCATCGTCCCGGCGAAGCAGCGCGACGGGATCGTAGATCTGGGATCCGCGGAAGAAGGCCTCGCCGCTGGTCAAATCATCGATGCCTTCGCGGCGATCTCGCTTTCGCGCACGGCGCGTTCGCCGAAGCCTGACGACTTGATGCGGTAGGAGACCTCACCCGACTGGTCGGCCGGCATGAGGCGCGTCACCTCGTAGATGCCGCTTGCGCTTGCGCGCTTGTCCGAAATGCGCGGATGGGTGATGCGGACCAACTGATGAACCTGATATTTGTGCGACATGCATTCCTCCTGAAACTTGATCTTGCCGGGACCAACGAAAAAGCCGCCCCACGGGGGAGCGGCTTCAACGTTTGGCGGCGCAGGTCTTTGGTCCCGCGCCGGTCACTGGCGATTACGCCATCTCGATGTTGTTGACGGCGACCTTGCCGGAGCGGCGGTCTTCCGCCGTGTCGAAGGCAACCTTCTGGCCCTCGACGAGGCCGCGCATGCCGGCGCGCTCGAGAGCGGTGGCATGAACGAACACGTCCTTGGTGCCGTCGGTCGGCTGGATGAAGCCGAAGCCCTTCATGTCGTTGTAGAACTTTACGGTGCCCGTAATCATGGGAGTAGCCTTTCGCAGTTATTGCAGGTGCACGGGAGCGAAGGCGCGCAAAAGCGCGGCCTCAACTCGGTTCGTCGATGTAATGGTAAGAAAGTCCGAACGTGCGCCTGGAAAGACCAAAAGCGAAACGACCCGATTGTCCGGCCAAAATCCGATAAACATCATATAGAGAATTGTTCAACGAATAGCAAGTACTGGCTGTTCCGTACTCTAATCGGCGGGAGATTATCGTTGTGGGGCCTGGTTATCAGTAATGCTGCGCGGCTTGGCGAGGAATTACTTTGCTTGAGTATCGGACGCGGAAGGCAGGATCCGTTTTAGAATCGGTTCGATGCTCCCCGTGTCATCCCCGGCGGTCCGCAGGCCGGGAAGTGGATCCAATCTTGATGCGTGGAGCTATGGATTCCCTTCCCCTCCGCTGCGCTGCGGCCGGGAATGACACGGGAGGTCTAGGCCTTCCCAGGCGATGCAGGCGAGGCGCGCGTTAAGCGCGCTCCTCCCAGAGCTTGGCGAGTTCGACGATGGTGGTCACCGCCTTTTCCATGTCCTGGCTGCTGACGAATTCCAGGGGGGAGTGGAAGGCGTGTCCGCCCGCGAAGATGTTGGCGCAGGGCAGCCCCATGAAGGAGAGGCGCGAGCCGTCCGTGCCGCCGCGGATGCTGCCGCGCACGGGCGTCATGCCGGCGCGGCGGATCGCCTCCACCGCGTAGTCGACGATCTCCGGATTCCGGTCGAGCACCACCTTCATGTTGCGGTACTGCTCCTTGACCGTGAAGGTGTAGCTGGAGCCCGGATAGCCTTCCATCACCTGCTTCGTGATGTCTTCCAAGAGCGCCTCCTTGGACTTGAGGCCCTCCTCGGTGAAGTCGCGGATGATGAAGCTCAAGTTCGCCTTTTCCATCACGCCGGAAACGCCTGTCGGATGGATGAAGCCGTCGCGGCCCTTGGTGGTTTCGGGCGCCATGTCCCGCGGCAGGCGCGCGACGATGTCGCCGGCGATCTTGATGGCGTTTTCCATCTTGCCGTAAGCAAAGCCCGGATGGATCGCCACGCCCTTGACGGCGATCTCCACCGCGTCCGCCGAGAAGCTCTCGTCCTCGATCGTGCCGGCGGTCTCGCCGTCCATGGTGTAGCCGAAATCGGCGCCGAGCTTGGTGAAATCGACCTTGTCGACCCCGCGCCCGATCTCCTCGTCCGTGGTGAAGAGGATGCGGATCGCCCCGTGCTTGACGTCCGGGTTGTTGATCAGGAACTCGGCGGCCGCCATGATCTCGG
>JALYFY010000481.1 GCA_030777385.1 Pseudomonadota bacterium
ATTCGCCAGCGCCACGCCGTCGAAGCCCACGCGCTCGCCGATTGCGACCAGTTCATGGGGCGTCTGCCGCGAGTGCTTTCCTCGTCCGCCGCACACATGAATCCCGAGCTCCTTCGACAGCGGCGTCAGCCCGCGCTTCAGCGCCCCCAGCACGCTGGTGGTGATCCCCGACGAGTGCCAGTCCATCCCCATCACGGCGCCGAAGGACTGGAACCAGAAGGGGTGCGCCAGCCGGCGCAGCAGCTCGTCGCGCCCGTAGTGATGCACGATGGCCTCGCTCATCACGCCGCCGAGGCGCGTCATGCGGTCCGCCAGCCATTTCGGCACATGGCCGGAATGCAGCGGCAGGTCGGCGCTTCCGGCGCGCTTGGCCATCGGGCAAAATCCCTCGGGAGCTTGGGTGGTGCACCGCGATCTATGCCATGAACCCAGCCCATCGGTCACGACATAGATCGGACCGAGCCCTGCCCTTCTGTGGAGCTTGGCACCGGAACTCTCCTCCCCCTTGTGGGGAGGAGTTGGAGGTGGGGGTGTGAGCGATAGCCTATCCGCGCGTGGCGCCGGCACCCCCACCCTGACCCTCCCCACAAGGGGGAGGGAAGCCGTCGAGCCTGATTAACAAAAAAGGCGCCCGAAGGCGCCCTTTTCATTCTCGTGCCTTAGCGGCGGCGTGGGCTCTTGTCGAGCCAGGCCACCTGGGCGCCGTCTCCGCGGCGTCCATCCGCGCGGGCTGCGGCAGGCTTTGCCTGCGCGGGGCGCTGGCCTTGCGCGGGCCGTTGCCCTTGAGCAGGCCTTTGGCCCTGAGCAGGACGCTGCGCCTGTGCGGGACGCTGCTGGTTTCCGGCAGGCTGGCCGCCTTGCGGCTGACCGTTGCCCGCGGGCTTTCCGCTGCGTCCGCGGCGACGCGGACCCCGGTCGGCGTTCGGGTCGGAGCTGCGCGGCTGGCCGTGCCCCTGATGCCCACGGGCATGGGGAGCCGGGCGACCGCGCTGCGGCTGCTCGCGGCGGTCGGAAGCCTCAGCCACCGCCGAACCGGCGGGAAGCCCTTCCGGCAGAGGAGAGACGGGCACCTTGAGGCGGGTCAGCTTCTCGATGTCCTTCAGGTAGGCCTTTTCCTCGTCGTTGCAGAACGAGATCGCAATGCCCGTGGCTCCGGCGCGCGCGGTGCGGCCGATGCGGTGGACATACGACTCCGCCACGTTCGGCAGGTCGTAGTTGATCACGTGGGACACGCCATCGACGTCGATGCCGCGAGCCGCGATGTCGGTGGCCACCAGAACCCGGCAGGTGCCGGCCCGGAAGGCGGCCAGCGCCTTCTCGCGCTGCGGCTGGGACTTGTTGCCGTGAATGGCAGCGCCCACGATGCCGGCCTTGTCGAGGCCGCGCACCACCTTGTCCGCCCCGTGCTTGGTGCGGGTGAAGACGAGCACGCGCTCGATGGTCGGATCGCGCAGGAGGGTCTCAAGCAGAACCTGCTTGCGACCGGTCTGCACGAACATGATGCTCTGCTCCACGCGCTCGGCGGTGGTCGCCACCGGGGTGACGGCAACATGAGCCGGATTGCGCAGGAAGGACTCGGCCAAGGACGAGATCGTCTTCGGCATGGTGGCCGAGAAGAACAGGCTCTGGCGGTCCTTCGGCAGCATGGTCACGATGCGCTTCAGGGCATGGATGAAGCCGAGATCGAGCATCTGGTCGGCCTCGTCGAGGACGAGGATTTCCACATCGCGCAGGCTCAGCGACTTGCGGTCGATGAGATCGAGCAGGCGGCCAGGCGTGGCGACGAGAACATCGACGCCATTCATGAGCGCCTTCTCCTGGCGGGAGATGGTGACGCCGCCGAACACGACCTCGGTGGTGAGCCTGAGGTTGCGGCCATAGACGCGGAAGCTGTCGGCGATCTGGCTGGCCAGCTCACGGGTCGGGCTGAGCACGAGCACCCGGCAGCCCTTGCGGGGACGGGGACGCGCGTTCTCGGACAGGCGGTGAAGGATCGGCAGCGCGAAGGCAGCGGTCTTGCCGGTGCCGGTCTGGGCGATGCCGCAGACGTCGCGGCCTTCCATGGCGTAGGGAATGGTCTGCGCCTGGATCGGCGTGGGCTTCTCATAGCCCTCGGTCGCGAGCGCCTTCAGGATCGGCTGGGCCAATCCGAAATCGGTAAAGAGTGTCAAAGCAAGTGTCTTTCGAACGGATGCGGTGAGCCGCAAAGCTGGTTCGGCTTGAAAAAGCTGGCGCTTCAGGGCTCTAGTCGAGGGCCCGCGTGATGGGGCCGTCGTATGAAGGAGCGATTGAAGAAGGGAACCGGGGTCCTCGCCGTTGTGCGATTATCCGTCACGCAGTCCCGCTCAAGCAGCTCAAAGCATCGGACCCAAAAAGTGGATTCCACTTTTGGGCCTCATCCGATGCTTCTTCGATATACTGGTGCATCGTTTGATGCGGAAAACCGGTATCCACTTTTCCGCACGATGCGCTAGTCGAGCGCCGTCGCCTGCTGTGCATATGGGGCCTAAAAACCTATCCGTCAACCTCAGGGCCTGACATAAAGCAAGAATGTCACCCTCCGCCTCCATGCCCTGGCGCGTCGTCTCGGCCCTCTCGATCACCCATCTGATCTCGTACGGGACGCTGTTCTACGCCTTCGCCCTGCTCATCGAGCCCATGGAGCGGGAACTCGGGTGGTCGAAGACGGCGCTCACCGCCGCCCTCTCCCTGTCTCTCGTCTCGTCCGCCTTCTTCGCCGTGCCTGTCGGGCGGCTGATCGACCGGGGCTATGGCCGAGCGGTGATGACCGGGGGCTCGGTGGTGGCAGCCCTCCTCCTCGTCCTCTGGGCCACGACGGAGAGCTATCCGGTTTTCGTCCTGATCTGGATCGGCATGGGGGCTGCCACGAGCGCTCTCTTCTACGAGGCAGGCTTTGCGGTGCTGGCGCTCAATCTCGGCCTTCAGGCCCGCCGCGGCATCACCATCGTGACCCTCGTGGCGGGCTTTGCGAGCACGGTGTTCATCCCGCTCCTTCACGTGCTCATCGACCGCTATGGCTGGCGCGAGACGCTGCTCGCCATGGCGGCCCTGAACATCGGGATCTGCGCCGTGCTGCATGCATCCAGCATCCCGGCGGCCGCCCCGAGGCCCAAGCACACGGGCGACAGTCATGCGGTCGTGCGCTCCGCCTCCAATCCGCGCCGGGTGCTCGCGAAGCCCGCCTTCTGGCTCTTCGTGGTCACCAACGTGCTGCAGGGAATCATTTCGACCGGAGTTCCCATCCACCTGATTCCGATCTTCCTCGAGCGTGGGTTTTCCATCGACACGGCGGTTGCAGCCTATGCGGTGATCGGACCCGTCCAAGTCGCGGCACGCTTCCTCACCGGTTTCGGCGAGCGGGCCATGAGCCTGCGGGGGATCGGAGTCGCCACCATGGCCCTGAGCGCCCTCGCCTTCCTGCTTCTGCCCTTCATTCCGGCAGGATCCTGGTTGATCCTGGTCTTTACCGCTCTCTATGGAGCGTCCAACGGAATGCTCACCATCGTGCGCGCCCTGATTCCGCCGGAGCTGTTCGGGCGGGAGGATTACGGGGCCATCCAGGGCATGATCGCCATGCCGGTCCGGATCACGATGGCCGGCGCTCCCTTTGCGTTCGGTGCTCTCTGGGCTTGGCAGGGCAGCTATGACGCCGTGCTGATCTCCTGTGCGGTCATGGCCCTGTGTTCACTGGTGGCTTTCGTGCTAAACGTGACCTTGGCAAAAGAACCGTGAAAGTTCGGAGAAGAGGCTTGCTTTAGGCGGCTAAAGAAATCATCTGCAGGGCTACCCGGTTCCAAGGAAAGACGCGTTCGTGACGATAGTGACTGATCTCTTGATTGTGGGCGGCGGCATCAACGGCGCGGGCATCGCGCGCGATGCGGTCGGCCGGGGCCTGTCGGTCGTGCTCTGCGAGCAGGGCGATCTGGCCGGCTACACCTCCTCCGCCTCTACCAAGCTGATCCATGGCGGCCTGCGCTACCTGGAGTATTACGAGTTCCGGCTGGTTCGCGAGGCCCTGTTCGAACGCGAGCGCCTGCTGGAATCCGCCCCCCACATCATCTGGCCCCTGCGCTTCATCCTGCCGCACGAGAAGGGGGTTAGCCCCGCCTGGTTCGTGCGGCTCGGCCTGTTCATGTACGACCACCTGGCTCCGCGCAAGAAGCTGCCGGGCACCGAGGGGATCAAGCTCACCAGCCACCCGGCGGGCCAAGCCCTCAAGCCCGGCTTCGACACGGCTTTCGTCTATTCCGACTGCTGGGTCGAGGATAGCCGCATGGTCGCGCTCAATGCCCTCGACGCCTTCGAGCGCGGCGCCGACATTCGGGTGCGCACCAAGCTCGCCTCCGCCCGGCGGGACGGCAAGACCTGGGTCGGCACCCTGCAGAACGTGGAGACCGGTAAGACCGAGGAGGTTCGCGCCCGGGTCATCGTCAATGCGGCGGGCCCGTTCGTGGCCGACGTGCTCAACGCCAAGCTCGGCCTGAACACCACGAAGAATGTGCGCCTCGTGAAGGGCAGCCATATCGTGGTGCCCAAGCTCTTCGACACCAAGGAAGCCTTCATTCTCCAGAACACGGACAAGCGGATCGTCTTCGCTATTCCGTATCAGGAGAAATTCACCCTGATCGGCACCACCGACATTCCGGTCGAGTCGGTGCCGGACAAGAAGGTCACGATCACCGAGGACGAGGTCCGGTACCTCTGCAGCATCGTGAACCACTTCTTCAAGCGCGAGGTCTCCCCCAGGGAAGTGGTGTGGACCTATTCCGGCGTGCGCCCGCTCTTCGACGACGGCTCCACCAACGCCTCGGCCGTCACCCGCGACTACGTGTTCGACATGGACGCACCCCAGGGCCAGGCACCGGTGCTGTCGATCTTCGGCGGCAAGATTACCACCTTCCGCAAGCTCTCAGAGCA
>JALYFY010000482.1 GCA_030777385.1 Pseudomonadota bacterium
GAGAAGGGTGCCGCGAGCCCAGGCCACAGCTCGGCGCTGCAACTCGCCCTCGGTCTTCATGATGAGCCATGTCGCTCCAATGAAGCTATATCCCGCAACCAGGCAGAGAGCTGTCAGCAGGGCGAAGGACACGTTGGCGGCAGTGCGCTCGAACCCGACGATATAGAGCCCGAGCATGTAGCCTTGCATGAGAACCGCCAAGGTGGAGCCCGCCACGAAAGCGCGGTCCCACCAGACCTTGTGACTCACAGCCGACTTGGCCCTGAACTCGAACGCGACGCCACGTAGGATGAGACCCAGCAGCAGGCCGGCGACTGGTAGGTAAAGTTCACCCAGGATCGCGCCATGAGCCTGCGGAAAGGCAACAAGCAGCAGGCCGACGGCGAGCACGAGCCAGGTTTCGTTGGCATCCCAGAATGGACCGATCGAGGCGATCATCCGGTCGCGGTGCTCCCCCTCGGCTGTGCCGCTCAGGATGCCGACGCCAAGGTCATAGCCGTCGAGCACCACGTAGAGAAGGACTGCCAAGCCCATGAGACCCGCAAACGCCACGGGCAGCCAAGTAGCAGGAGTGAGATCCATGATCGGTTCCTTTTACAGGGCCGCTGCCACGGCGTCCCCCGCAGCCGTTGCGCCTCCAGCCCGAACGGGCTCGGCAGGGCTGTGGTCGGCAGGTGCGGCGGACTTGCGCGCAAGGTAGAAGATCGTCGCGACATAGGCTGCTAGGAGGCCGGCATAGACGAGCAGGTAGCCGATAAGCGTCGAGGCGATCATGGGGGCTGCGACGCCGGAGGCAGCCTGCTTGGCGGTGAGGATGCCTGTCACGAGCCAGGGCTGCCGGCCGATCTCGGTCACGTACCAGCCGGACAGGGTGGCGATCCAGCCCGCGAAGGTCATCGCGACCAGCGCGCGGGCGACATAATGGTGAATCTCGCCCCTGCGGCGCAGCTGCCAGGCGCCGAGCCAAGACATGACGAGCATCAGAAGCCCGGTACCCACCATGATCCGGAACGCGAAGAACACGGGCGCGACGGGCGGGCGGTGCTCGAAGCTGTTGATGCCCTTCACCTCGCCGTTCCAATCGTGGGTGAGATAGAACGAGGCTATGCTCGGAATCGCGATCTCGAACCGGTTGGACTTCGTTGCCTCGTCCGGTAGGCCGAAGACCACCATGGGAGCGCCGCTGCGAGTCTCCCAGATGCCTTCCATGGCAGCAACCTTGGCAGGCTGGTGCTCCAGTGTGTTGAGGCCGTGCATGTCGCCGACGAAGATCTGAGCCGGGACCAGGGCGGCTGCCAGGAACACCCCCGTGCGCAGGCCCGCCATGACACCCGGCGAGCGGTCACGCCGCAGCCAGCGGAAGGCGGAAACGCCGGCCACGAGGAAGGCTGCCGTCAGGCCCGAGGCCAGTAGCATGTGGGTCATGCGGTAGGGCATGGAGGGGTTGAACACGATCGCCCACCAGTCTGTGGCATGGGCGACGCCGTCGCGCATCTCAAAGCCCGCCGGGGTCTGCATCCATGAGTTCAGGACCAGGATCCAAAACGCCGAGATGGTGGTGCCGACGGCCACAAGAACCGTCGCGAGCGTGTGAACTCGGTTCGAGACCCGGTTCCAGCCGAACAGCATGATGCCGAGGAAGCTGGCCTCCAGGAAGAATGCAGTCAGGATCTCGTAGGCCAGCAGCGGGCCGGCGATGTTGCCGACCGTGTTCATAAAGCCGGGCCAGTTAGTGCCGAACTGAAATGACATTGTAATGCCGGACACTACGCCGAGCGCAAAGCTCAGGGCAAAGATCTTTACCCAGAACTTATAGGCATCCATCCAGGCGGCGTCGGCCGTGCGATTGAAGCGCAGCTTGAAGAACAGCAGCACCCAGCCGAGCGCAATGGTGATCGTGGGGAAGAGGATGTGGAAAGAGATGTTCGCGGCAAATTGGATGCGCGCGAGAAGGAGAGGATCGTCCATGATGTTTACTTCCCCTTGCCGCTGCCGCGGCGGTTCTTGGATCCTGACGTCAGGAACAGGCGGTCCTTGACGTCCAGGATCTTCTGGACCTTCGTGCCGAGTTTCAGGAGTTGCACGAGGCGCTCGGTCTCGAGGCGCTGCATGTCGGCGTACCAGTCGGTGAGAAGCTCGAAGAGGTCGTGCATCTCACGCATTCGGGTCTGCGCATGGCGTTCCTCGGCGCTCGCCGGCTCCTGCATCAGAACTTCGCGCAGAAGAGTGAGCGTAGGGTCGATCTCGCGCTTCTTGCGCTCTTCAACCAGGGTGCGCACGATTAGCCAAATGTCGTCCGGCGTGGAGAAGTAATCACGCCGATCCCCAGGCTTGTGCTGGAGACGAACCAGATTCCAGGATTGGAGCTCCTTCAGACCCATGCTCACGTTGGAGCGCGAGACACCGAGCCGCTCCACGATCTCCTCGGCATTCAGGGGCTCGCTGGACAGGTAGAGCAGAGCATAGATCTGCCCGACTGTGCGGTTGATGCCCCAGCGCGACCCCATCTCCCCGAAGTGCAGTACGAAAGTCTGGATGAGAGGTGAGAGATTCACGGCCTATCCTGAAGTTTCAGAATTTACTGAAATATCGCGATCCAAGGCGCTGTCAACAAGAGGCAGGATGCCGCGCACAAACGGATGTCTGCCTTGCCGGGTTACTGTCTACAAACACCTTTATGG
>JALYFY010000483.1 GCA_030777385.1 Pseudomonadota bacterium
GTCGTCTTCCTTGATGTTGGGCACGAACATCACGGCGCATACGATGCCGAGGATCCCGATGGGGATGTTGATGAAGAAGATCCAGCGCCAGTGGGCGAATTCCGTGATGAAACCGCCCAGCGGCGGCCCGATGATGGGGCCGATCAGGGCCGGGATCGTTAGGGTCGCCAGCGCCTGCACCACCTCGCTGCGAGCAACGCTACGCAGGAGCACGAGGCGTCCCACGGGCACCATCATGGCGCCGCCCGCACCTTGAACGAAGCGGGAGAACACGAAGCCTTCAAGCGAATTGGCGGCGGCGCAGGCGAGCGAGCCCGCCATGAATACGCCGATGGCGGCGGTGAAGATGGTCCGGGCGCCATATTTGTCCGCCATCCAGCCGGAGATCGGGATGAAGATGGCGAGGCTCACCAGATAGGAGGTCAGCGCCAGCTTGAGGGCGATAGGATCCGTGCCCAGATCCTGCGCGATCATCGGCAGCGACGTGGAGATCACGGTCGAATCCATGTTCTCCATGAACAGGGCAGTCGCGATGATCAGCGGGAGAAGGCGGGATTGACGCATGACTCGTGAGACCTAGCGCCCGGCAACGACATTGCAAAGGCTTAAGAGGCGCAATGCTGATCTACTGGGAATGCGCCTCTCCGTGCTTTGCGAAAATGAAACCCCGTGCTACGGACCCGTGCCAACTCGCCAGTACGTTACTGCTGCATCTGCGCACCCCTTGAAGGAGTTGGTCATGGCCTCTGTTTTCGCCGACAAGATTATCGAGGGGCTGACCTTCGACGACGTGCTGCTCCGGCCCGGCCGCTCCGAGGTTCTGCCCAGCGATGTGGATGTCGCAACCCGGCTGACCCGCACCATCCGCCTCAACATGCCGATCGTGGCGTCTGCCATGGACACGGTGACGGAAGCCCGCATGGCCATTGCCATGGCCCAGAACGGCGGGCTCGGTGTGATCCACCGCAATCTTGAGCCCGACGCGCAGGCCGAGCAGGTGCGCCTCGTGAAGCGCTACGAATCCGGCATGGTGATGAACCCCATCACCATTCACCCCGACGAGACGCTCGCCGATGCGCTCGCCATGATGAAGCATCACGGCATTTCCGGCATTCCGGTGGTCGAGCGCGGCCCCAACGGCGCCAAGGGCAAGCTCGTCGGCATCCTCACCAACCGCGACGTTCGCTTCGCCACCAGCCCGGCCCAGCCGGTCTCCGAGTTGATGACCAAGGATCGCCTCATCACGGTGCGCGAGGGTGTGAACCAGGAGGAGGCGCGCCGCCTCCTGCACCAGTTCCGCATCGAGAAGCTTCTGGTGGTCGACGATCACTACCGCTGCATCGGCCTGATCACGGTCAAGGACATCGAGAAGCAGGTGGCATACCCGAACGCCGCCAAGGACTCGCAAGGGCGTCTGCTGGTCGCCGCCGCCACCACCACGGGCGAGCAGGGCTTCGAGCGCGCCGAGCGCCTCATCGATGCGGGCTGCGACGTGGTCGTCGTCGATACCGCCCATGGCCATTCCGTGAAGGTGCTGGAGAGCGTCACACGGGTGAAGAAGCTCTCCAATGCCGTTCAGGTCATCGCCGGCAACGTGGCGACCCGGGAAGGCGCCCAAGCGCTCATCGATGCCGGCGCGGACGCGATCAAGGTCGGCATCGGGCCGGGGTCGATTTGCACCACGCGCATCGTCGCCGGCGTCGGCGTGCCCCAGCTTACCGCGGTGATGAACGCTGCCTCGGCCGCGCGAAGCTCCGGCATCCCGGTGATCGCCGACGGCGGCATCCGCACCAGCGGCGACATCGCCAAGGCGCTCGCCGGCGGTGCATCGACGGTGATGGTCGGATCGCTGCTCGCCGGGACCGAGGAAGCGCCGGGCGAGACCTTCCTCTATCAGGGCCGCGCCTACAAATCCTATCGCGGCATGGGCTCGGTCGGGGCCATGGCGCGCGGCTCCGCCGACCGCTATTTCCAGGCGGAGGTGCAGGACGCCCTCAAACTCGTGCCGGAAGGAATCGAGGG
>JALYFY010000484.1 GCA_030777385.1 Pseudomonadota bacterium
GCGCTCACGCGCGTCGACCTCTCCCCATGACAGAGGTGAAGCGGTGGCAGCCTAGCACTAAACTGGATCGGCAAGACGCCGACACCCCCACCTCCAACTCCTCCCCACAAGGGGGAGGAGGGTACCCGCGCCAGCCTTCCTGCGATCCCGGATCTCAGCTCTCGCCGTCCGGGATGACGCCAAGGGAGCTACCCCTGCGCCAGGTACTGCTTCGCCAGGATCTTGCCCTCCTCCACGGCCGGCTGGTCGAACGGGTCGACGCCGAGGGCGTAGCCGGCCAGGATCGTTTCCAGCATGAAGTGCATCAGCAGCTCGCCCACGGCGCGCTCATTGAGCTTTTCGACATGGATCTGCCGGGTCGGGCGGCTGTTCTTGGCCAGCGTATCGGCGGTGGCGCGGCCTTGGGCTGCCACGAGATCGCCGATGCGCTTGCCGGCGAATCCCGGCTCGCCCGCACGCTTGGCGAGCTTCTCGTCCATGAGCGGCCCCTGCCCTTCGACCCCGGTGGTCATCACGGTGAAGAGCTTGTCGTTGGGGCCGGCGAGGTAAAGCTGCAGCTGGCTGTGCTGGTCGACCGGCCCGATGGCCGCGACCGGCTGGGTGCCGTGGCCGTCCTTGCCCACGCTCTCGGCCCAGAGCTGCACCCACCAGCGGGTGAAGCGCTCCAGCCGGTCCGCATAGGCCATGGCAACGGTGATGCCCTTGCCCTCCTTGGCCATGGCAACATTGAGCGCGGCGCCTAACGCCGCCGGCGCGTCCGTGGCGGCGGCACCGCTGCGGAACGGCTCATAGGCATCCGCCGCGCCTTGGCGGATGGCCGCGATGTCGAGGCCGAGGACGGCCGCCGGCAGCAGGCCCACATTGGTGAGCACCGAATAGCGCCCGCCGATGCCGGTGTGATGCTCCAGGAAGCGCACGCCCTCCGGCTCCAAGAGATCGCGCAGGGCGTTCTTGGCCCCGCCTTTTCGCGGCTCGGACAGGCCGAGGAAGAGATCCTTGGGAAGGGACCGGAGGCCCGCCTGCTCCAGGGCGGTGAGAACGGCAATGGTCTGCATCAGGGTCTCGCCCGTGCCGCCCGATTTCGAGATCGACACGAACTTGGTCGAGGAGAGCGGCAGCTTGTGCAGGATGCGGTCGAAGGTGATGGGGTCGAGATTGTCGAGGAAGTGAACGCGCGGGCTCTCGGTGAAACGGCCGGCGCCGGGCACCGCAAAGTCCCTCAGCTGCGCCAGGGTCTGGCCGCCGAGGCTCGATCCGCCGGTTCCGAGGAACACCACATCGGTGGCATCGTCGCGCAGGAAGGCTGCGGCCTCCCGGATGCTCGCCAGATCGTCCGTGGTGCGGGGCATGTGGAGCAGCGGCAGGCGGCCCGAGGCATCGTCCTCGGCAAGCCGCTTCATGGCATCATTCACCAGCCCAAGCGCGGCCTCCAACGCCGCCTGCGGCAGACCTCCCTCCCCGATTGTGGACTCAAGGGCAAGATCGATCGATTGCTGCAGGGCCATCGCTGTACTCCGACTCGTTTTAAAGAGGGAGCCAAGATTAGGGCAGAGCGGAGGCTGAGGCTAGGGTTGAGGTGTCGAACATGGGTCTCTGGCCTGAAAGGCTGGCCGAGAACTTATCGCCTCGTCATCGCCGGCCTTGTGCCGGTGATCCTGACCCGAAAAGCGCCGAGCCTCACCGCATCGGGATGACCGGGCTGATCCCCGGATCAAGTCCGGGGACGGCCATGACGTGGTGGGTGTCATTCCTGAGAGGACGCGAAAGCGGAGGGTGAATCCTTAGCCACAGCGCGTGCAAGTGGATCCCCTTCCGTCGCTGCGCTCGCCGGGGATGACAAGGTGGCTCTCACCTCAGTGTCATTCCCGGAAGGACGCAAAGCGGAGGGGAAGGGAATCCATAGCGTCGAGGCTGTGGGTGGATCCCCTTCCCGGTCCTGCGGACCGCCGGGGATGACACCGGGGCGCAAACCTCAGTGTCATTCCCGGCCGGAGATGGCGCAAGCCATCGCAGGGGAAGGGAATCCACGATCAAGCACGACGCTATGGATTCCCTTCCCTCACTTCGTTCGCCGGGAATGACACGGATGGCAAATCTGGAGCACAGCACACCCAAGGAGGCGCTGCTGAAGGGATCGA
>JALYFY010000485.1 GCA_030777385.1 Pseudomonadota bacterium
TTGTTAGCGTCTGCGCGAACCCTTGAGCTTCGCCTTCTTGACGAGGCCCTCATATTGATGCGCGAGCAGGTGACCGTGCACCTGAGCAACCGTGTCCATGGTAACAGACACGACGATCAGAAGCGAAGTGCCGCCAAAGTAGAATGGCAAGGCCGCATAAGACACCAGCAGTTCGGGAATCAGGCAGATGATCACCAGGTAAATTGCACCCAGCACCGTGATGCGGGTGAGAACCTGGTCGATGAAGTCCGCCGTGCGCTCGCCGGGGCGGATGCCCGGGATGAAGCCGCCCTGCTTCTTCAGGTTGTCCGCCGTCTCCGTGGGGTTGAACACGATAGCCGTGTAGAAGAAGGCGAAGAACGCGATCAGGGCTGCATACAGGAACATGTAGGCGGGACGTCCGTGGCCCAGATAGGCCGTAAGCGTCGCGACAAAGCCCGTTCCGTCCGCATTGCTCTGGAAGCTGGCGATGGTAGCCGGCAACAGCAGCAGCGAGGATGCGAAGATCGGCGGAATCACGCCCGAGGTGTTCAGCTTGAGCGGCAGGAACGAGGTCTGGCCCTCATACATCCGGTTGCCGACCTGGCGCTTTGGATAGTTGATGAGCAGACGGCGCTGAGCGCGCTCCATGAACACGACGAAGTAGATGATGGCGACCGCCATCACGATCACGCCGATGATCAGGCCCGTCGAGATCGCGCCCTGACGCCCAAGCTCAAGCGTTCCGGCAATGGCGCTCGGCAGATTGGCCACGATGCCGGCGAAGATGATCAGCGAGGTGCCGTTGCCGATGCCCCGCGACGTGATCTGCTCGCCCAGCCACATGAGGAACATGGTTCCGCCCGTGAGGGTGATGACCGTCGAGATGAGGAAGAACGGACCCGGCGCCTCAACGATGGTGCCGGAACTCTGCAGGCCGACGGCGATGCCCCAGGACTGGAAGACCGCCAGCATGACCGTGAGATAACGGGTGTACTGGTTCAGGATCTTGCGGCCCGCCTCACCTTCCTTCTTGAGCGCCTCGAGGGAGGGCAGCACGGAAGTGAGGAGCTGAACGATGATCGATGCCGAGATGTACGGCATGATGTTCAGGGCGAAGATCGCCATGCGCTCGACGGCGCCGCCGGAGAACATGTTGAAGAGGCCGAGCACACCGCCGCTGGCGTTCTGGAAGCTCTGAGCCAGGGCTTCCGGATTGATCCCGGGGAGCGGGATATAGGTGCCGAGGCGATAGACGATAAGAGCGCCAAGGGTGAACCAGATGCGCTTCTTCAGCTCATCGGCCTTCGCGATGGCGCCGAAGTTGATGTTTGCCGCAAGTTGCTCGGCTGCTGAGGCCATAGTGTTGTCCCCGAAATGTCTGGATACGTGACGTTCATCACGCAAACGGCGGCCACGCGATCTTAACGCGGGCCGCCGCTTGGATCTTAGTCAATGTGGGCGCGGGCTCACGCCTGCGCAACGGCACCCAGGAGGGTGACCGAGCCACCAGCCTTCTCGATCGCATCGACGGCCGACTTGGACGCGCCATGGACCTGGAAGGAAAGCTTCGACTTGAGCTCGCCTACGCCGAGGATCTTGACGCCGTCGCGCGGCTTGGAGACCACACCGGCTGCCACCAGCGTCTCGACGGTCACCGGAGCGCCCGTGTCGAGCTTGCCGGCTTCCACAGCCTGCTGGATGCGGCCAACGTTCACCTCGTTCAGGTCGATCGCGTTCGGCTTGTTGAAGCCACGCTTCGGCAGACGACGGTGCAGAGGCATCTGACCGCCTTCGAAGCCCTTGATCGCCACGCCGGTACGGGCCTTCTGACCCTTGACGCCACGACCGCCGGTCTTGCCCTTGCCGGAGCCGATACCACGGCCGACACGCATGCGGTTCTTGGTGGAACCTTCGTTGTCACGAATTTCGTTGAGTTTCATGACGCTCTCCTCACTGCCCGTCGACAACGCGCACGAGGTGCTTGACCTTTTCGATCATGCCGCGGATTGCAGGCGTGTCTTCCAAGGTCGAGGTGCGGTGAAGCTTGTTGAGCTTGAGGCCAACCAGCGTCTGGCGCTGCTTGGCATCGCGGCGGATCGGCGACCCGATCTGCTCAACGGTGATGGTGGTGCCTGAAGCGGCGGAGTTCTTTGCCATTGTCAAAGCCTCCCTTACGCTTCAGCGCCAGCGGCTTCGCTGGCATCTGCGTCGCGGCGGCGAGCCTGCAGCGTCGAGACCTTCAGGCCACGGCGAGCGGCAACCGAGCGCGGGCTGTCCTCGTTCTTGAGCGCGTCGAAGGTTGCGCGAACGAGGTTGTAGGGGTTCGAGGAACCAAGCGACTTGGCAACCACGTCCTGCATGCCCACCACTTCGAAGACGGCGCGCATCGGGCCGCCGGCGATGATGCCGGTACCCTGGGGAGCGGCACGAAGCACGACCTTGCCGGCGCCGTGGCGACCGTTCACGTCGTGATGAAGCGTGCGGCCCTCGCGGAGAGCGACGCGGATCATGGAGCGCTTGGCAGCGTCCGTTGCCTTCCGGATGGCTTCCGGCACTTCGCGGGCCTTGCCGTGACCGAAGCCAACGCGGCCCTTCTGGTCGCCGACGACCACGAGAGCGGCAAAGCCGAAGCGACGGCCGCCCTTCACAACTTTCGCAACGCGGTTGATGTGTACCAGCCGGTCGACGAATTCGCTGTCGCGCTCTTCGCGATCAGCACGTTCTCTTGGTTCTCTTGCCATGAGACCTCTCACTTGCGCGGGCGGCGGGCCCGCTCGCTAAGGGTTGTTGGATTCACCCGCCGTTAGAAATCCAGTCCGCTCTCACGGGCAGCGTCGGCCAGAGCCTTGACGCGGCCGTGATAGAGGTAGCCCGAACGGTCGAAGATGACCTGCGTCACGCCGGCCTGCGCCGCACGCTCCGCAACGAGCCGCCCAACTTCCTTCGCCGCGTCAACGGTGGCGCCGGTCTTGAGCTTGCCCTTCAAGTCAGCCTCGAGCGTCGAAGCCGAGGCGACCGTATGGCCGCGCACGTCATCGATGATCTGGGCATAGATCTGCTTGGACGAACGGAAGACCGACAAACGCGGACGGCCATTCGCTGCCTTCTTGATCGCACGGCGCACACGAGCCTTGCGGCGATCTTCAGCGCCTTTCTTCTCAGCCATGATACGTCGTCCTTACTTCTTCTTGCCTTCCTTGCGGAAGATGAACTCGTCGGAGTACTTGACGCCCTTGCCCTTGTAGGGCTCCGGACCGCGCCATTCGCGGATCTCGGCGGCCGTCTGACCAACGATCTGCTTGTCGATGCCAGTGACGACGACTTCGGTCGGCTTGGGCGTCGTGATCGTGACACCGGCCGGGATTGCGAAGTCGATGTCGTGGCTGTAGCCCAGCGACAGCTTCAGCGTCTTGCCGGCAACGGCGGCCTTGTAGCCGACGCCGTTGATCTCAAGGCGCTTCTCGAAGCCCTTGGACACGCCCTCGACCAGGTTTGCCACCTGAGCGCGGGACATGCCCCACTTGGCACGGGCCGTCTTGGACTCGTCGCGCGGGTTCACCGTCACGGCGCCGTCTTCAAGAGCAACCAGCACTTCTTCGGGAACGAGGAACGAGAGCTCGCCCTTCGTACCCTTAACCTTCACCATCTGACCGTCGACGGTTGCCGTCACACCTGACGGAACCGGAACGGGCTTCTTGCCTACTCGTGACATTTTCGAATCCTCGTGGTTCTGTGCGGGTGC
>JALYFY010000486.1 GCA_030777385.1 Pseudomonadota bacterium
CTGGCGACAGGCATGTGCCTTGACCTATGAAATGGAAGCCACCGTCGAACGGCTCAGCTAGCAGGACGAGTATGACACACCGTCATTGGTTCATGCGCTCCAACCCGCATACTTCTCCTTGTTGTACCATCGTGCCGTTATCAGCTGGAGCTTGACGTAACCTCGTATACTTGATGGATGTCGCTACCGATTCTCGCCACGAAATTGTATGTTCCCCCACGTCGGCCGAACGTGGTCCTGCGCCCGCGCCTGACCGAGCAGTTGAACGCGGGGCTGCACCGCAAGCTGACCCTCATCTCGGCTCCCGCCGGCTTCGGGAAAACCACGCTCCTCAGTGAATGGGTTGCTCATTGCGAGCGACCAACCGCCTGGCTGTCGCTGGACGCGGGGGAGAACGACCTCACCCGCTTTCTCCTGTACCTCGTCGCTGCGTTGCAGACCGTTGCGCCGACGATTGGAGAGGGTATATTGCGTGTGCTGCAATCTCCGCAGCCACCGCCCATCGACGCGATCCTGACGACCCTGCTCAATGACATCGCCGCCCTCCCGGACCCGTTCATCCTCGTCCTGGACGACTACCACGCGATCGATGCCCAACCGGTTGACCAGGCCCTCACCTTTCTCGTCGAGCACCTGCCGCCGCAGCTACATCTGGTCATCGCCACCCGTGAGGATCCCCCGCTCCCCCTGGCACGGTTTCGCGCCCGCGGCCAGTTGACCGAACTGCGCGCCACAGATTTACGGTTTACTTCCTCCGAAGCCGCCGCCTTTCTCAACCACGTGATGGGTCTGCGCCTTTCAACGGACGACATCGCCGCTCTGGAAGCCCGCACCGAAGGCTGGATTGCCGGCCTGCAACTGGCAGCCCTCTCCATGCACGGGCGATCAGACACCGCACGTTTTATCCAGGCGTTCACCGGCAGCCATCGTTTCGTGCTGGACTATCTGGTTGAAGAGGTGCTCGAGCGCCAACCCGAACGTGTGCGCAGCTTCTTATTGCACACCGCGCTTCTCGACCGGTTAAGTGGTCCGCTGTGCGATGCCGTCACCGAGCGAGAAGATGGCAGCGGGATGCTGGAGATCCTGGAACGAAGCAATCTGTTCGTCGTTCCGCTCGATGACACGCGGCAGTGGTATCGCTATCACCACCTCTTCGCCGATGTCGTGCACGCGCGCTTGATGGAGGAACACCCCGAGCAGGTACCTGCGTTGCATCGACGGGCCAGCACGTGGTATGAGCAGAACGGCCTGCCATTCGAAGCGATCCGCCATGCGTTTGCCGCTGAGGATCTTGGGCGAGCAGCAGGGTTGGTCGAGCTGGCAGCCAGGGCCATGCTCATGAGCAGTCAGGCGGAGACGTTCCTTGGCTGGCTGAAGGTATTGCCGGACGAGCTGGTTCGCACGCGGCCTGTGCTCAGCGCGTACTATGCCGTGGCGTTGCTCCCTGACGATCTGGAGGCGAGCGAGGACCGCCTGCGGGATGCCGAACGGTCGCTCGATGGTACGGCGCGTATAAGCGAACGACCGGAAGCTCCATCGGCCCCGATGGTCGTCGTGGACGAAGAGGAGTTTCGGTGCCTGCCGGGGATAACGGCCATCGCTCGTGCCTATCATGTCGGGGCGCTCGGCGATGTGCCCGGCAGCGTGAACTACGCCCAGCGGGCACTCGACCTCTTGCCTGAGGGTGACCCGTTGTGGCGCAGCGCTGCGGCTGCGCTCCTGGGGCTCGCGCACTGGAACAGCGGAGACCTGGAGGCAGCCTACCGGTCCTTCGCCGATGGCATGGCGAGTCTACGAATGGCCGGTGACATCACCCAGTCAAACAGTGGCGCATTTATCTTTATCCTGGCGGACATCAGGACGGCGCAAGGTCGTCTGCGCGAGGCCGCAAGCATCTATGAGCAGGCACTGCAACGCGCGGCGGGTCAAGGCGAGTCCATGCCCCCGGGAACGGCAGATCTCTACGTGGGAATGAGTGAACTGCGCCGCGAGCGCAATGATCTCGATGGCGCCGTAGGGGACTTGCTGAAAAGCAAGGAGTTGGGTGCACACAGCGGGCTATCGGGAAACCGGTATCGCTGGTACGTTGCGATGGCGCGAATCAAGGAAGCCCACGGAGACTTCGGCGGCGCCCTGGTCCTGCTCAACGAGGCGGAGCGCCTGTATATCCGGAGCCCCGACCCCTACGTGCATCCCGTAGCGGCACGCAAGGCGCGGGTGTGGCTCAGGCAAGGCAGGTTGGCCGAAGCCCTGGAGTGGGCGCGTGAGGCGGGGCTGTCCTCTGGCGACGACCTCAGCTACGTGCGCGAGTTCGAGCACAT
>JALYFY010000487.1 GCA_030777385.1 Pseudomonadota bacterium
CGCCCACGGAGGCCCGCGCCATCGCCAAGGAGGCTTACATCTATGGCGAGCCGATGGTCGACAACTACCGCATCCAGTACGCCTATTTCGTGGATCGCACGAACCCGGAATTCAAGGCGCCGTGGAACCAGCTCTGGAACAGCGCGCGGCTCTTCTCTCCCGCGGACAAGGCGGTCCAAACGCCCAACTCGGACACGCTTTACTCCATGATGGGTGCGGACCTGCGCTCTGAGCCACTCGTGCTCACCGTGCCGGCGATGGAGAAGGAGCGTTATTTCAGCGTCCAACTCATCGATTGGTACACCTTCAACTTCGACTACATCGGAACCCGCACGACCGGCAACGGAGGCGGCAACTTCCTGCTGGCCGGACCCGGATGGAAAGGCGACACGCCCAAGGGCATCGACAAAGTCTTCCACTCTGAGACCGAACTGGCATTTCCTGGATATCGCACGCAGCTCTTCAATCCGGGTGATATCGGAAACGTTAGAACGATCCAGGCCGGCTACAGGGTGCAGCCGCTCTCCGCGTTTCTCGGTCAGCCCGCACCGAAGGCGGCGTCGGCGATCAATTTCATCAGGCCGCTGACGCCGGCGCAGCAGAGAACATCGCCCGAGTTCTTCAACATCCTGAACTTCGCCTTGCAGTTCTGCCCGACGGATCCGTCCGAGACAGACTTGATGGCGCGTCTCGCGAGGATCGGCGTCGGCGCGGGCAGGACCTTTAACCCGAGCAGGCTCTCACCCGAGTTGAAGACGGCCATAGAGGCAGGCATGGCCGACGCCTGGGCGGACCTGGCGGCCTTGCAGAAACGGATCGACGCGAAGGAAGTCACCCTGAGCGACATGTTCGGCACGCGGGCGTACCTGAAGAACAACTACCTCTACCGGATGGCCGCCGCCGTGAACGGCATTTACGGCAACTCAAAGCAGGAGGCGATGTATCCGATCTACAGCATCGATGCCGCCGGCGAGAAGCTGGATGGCACCAAGCACTACACCATGCGTTTCGCGCCGGACCAACTGCCGCCCGTCAATGCCTTCTGGTCTCTGACGATGTACGAGCTGCCCGAGAGCCTGCTCGTGGCCAATTCGCTCAACCGCTACCTGCTCAACTCGCCGATGCTCCCGCAGATGAGGCGCGATGCCGACGGCGGACTGACGCTCCACATCCAGAACGAGTCCCCCGGAGCGGACAAGGAAGCCAACTGGCTCCCCGCACCGAAGGGGCCTTTCGTCATGTTCATGCGCCTGTACTGGCCGAAACCCGAGGCGCTGGAGGGCACGTGGCAGCAACCGCCGTTGCGGCGGGCGGCGTGACCGCAACTGGCCGCACCCGTTCCAACCGGATGCGGCCCCAAGGATGCACGCGATCCCTCGCAGACTGATCCGCCACGTGACTGCTCCGCTGCCTTTCGGTCGCAGCAACACCTCCTGTGACGTGACACCCGGGCGACCCGTCAGGATGCCGAGTTGCCCGGCATCCGACCGACTTGACCGCAAGCACCGCCTCGGATGTGATGGCGAGGGCTTGGCGGGACTGTCTCAGAACCTGAAAGGGCTATCAATGCGTTGCCTGCCGCATCTGTTATGCCGCGTCGCCCTGGCACCGCTCTGCATCGTCGCCGGATTCGTCGGCACCGCGCGGGCGGCAGATCTCGCCCCGCCCCCGCCTGCACCGGTCATGGTGGTGCCTGTCCCATTGGGATGGTCGTTCCGCTTCGTCCCCTACGGCTGGCTCACCTCCATGAAAGGCACCCAGACCGTCCGGGGGCGCAGCGCAAAGGTCGATGCGAGCTTCATCGACATCGTCGAGAAGAGCGATACCCTCGTGGGCCTGATGGGCACCTTCGAGGCGCGCCGTGGTCCCTTTGCCCTCTACGGCGACCTGGTCTGGAGCAAGGTGGGGGTCGACGGCAGCAACGTCCGGACCCGCGCGATTGCACCCGGCATCACCGGCACGGTTGGCCGGACGCTCGAACTGGACTTCCAGATGGCCATTGTCGAGGTCGGCGCCGCCTATGAGGTAGCGCGCTCTGGACCACTGGCGGTT
>JALYFY010000488.1 GCA_030777385.1 Pseudomonadota bacterium
CTCCTGTCTCAGGCCATGAACCGGCCGATGGCGCCCGAGATTGCCGGCAAGGCGCGCATCGGCGACATTCGCCACTGCATTGCCGACATCGGCAAGATTCAGCAGGAACTGGGCTACGCCCCCAAGAAAGACTTTTCGCAGGGCTTGGCCGAACTCGCCGAATGGGTTGCAAAGCAGGAGGCCAAGGATCTCGTTCAGGAGGCTCGAAAGGAGCTTGAGTCGCGGGGCCTTGTGGCATGAGGAGCACCGACACAGCGGCCGATGCGCCTGCCATTTCCCGCCGCAAGCCGATTTTGATCACCGGCGGAGCAGGCTTCATCGGATCGAACCTGGCCGACCGCTTTGCCGGCGAGGGTCACGACGTTCTCGTGTATGACGCCTTGGCCCGTCCTGGCGTCGACCGCAATCTCGAGTGGCTGAAGAAACGGCATCCAACCAAGATCTCGTCCGTCATCGGCGACATCCGCGACGAGACGGCTGTGGCCGATGCCGCAGGCGAGGCGCAGGCCGTGTTCCACATGGCGGCCCAGGTAGCGGTTACGACGAGCCTCGCCGATCCCCGTGAGGATTTCGAGATCAACATTCGCGGCACCTTGAACCTGCTCGATGCGCTCCGGCAGCGCAACGAGCAGGTGCCGCTGATCTTTGCTTCCACGAACAAGGTCTATGGCGATCTCGCCGATGTGGAGCTTGAAAAGACGAACGACGCCTACAAGCCTCGTGATCCCACGATCAGGGATGCAGGGATCGGCGAAGGTCGTCCCCTCGATTTCCATACACCCTACGGCTGCTCGAAGGGAGCAGCCGATCAGTATGTTCTGGACTACGCCCGCTCGTTTGGCATTCCCACCTGCGTCATGCGCATGAGCTGCATCTATGGCCAGCGGCAGATGGGAACGGAGGATCAGGGCTGGGTAGCCCACTTCCTGATCCGCGCTCTTCAAGGCGAGCCGATCACGATCTACGGCGATGGCTGTCAGGTGCGCGACGTGCTCGACATATCGGATGCGGTCGACGCCTATGCTTACGCATGGAAGCGGATCGACGCCGTTCAGGGCCGCGCCTTCAATCTCGGCGGAGGGCCCACGAACGCGATCAGCCTCAGGCAGCTCATCAGGCACATCGAGGAGGTGATCGGGCGCCCTGTCGAGACGATCTACTCCGATTGGCGAGCCGGCGATCAGCGCTACTATGTCTCCGACACCCGCCTCGTCACCCGTGAACTGGGGCTGAAGCCGCCGATCTCCTGGCTCAAGGGTGTTGCTGCTCTGGCGCAATGGCTGCAGCAGGAGAGAGGGCTTGCTCGATCTGATACGTCAGGTTCTCGCCTTCAGGCCGCAGAGGCTCTGTCATGAGAGCGTCTCTTGGCCCCGTGTTGCGTCATGCCGAGAGCAGCCATGTCGCCCCCCGTTCTCAATGAGGCAGCGGAAGGCCCGGCATCCGCATCGCTTGGCGGAAAAGCAGGCCTTCATGTGCTTATGACGGCAGATGCTGTCGGCGGGGTCTGGCAGTATGCCCTGGATCTCGCGGACGGTCTGCGCAGGCACGGGGTGAAAACGACGCTTGCCGTGCTCGGCCCTGCTCCTTCCGCAGACCAGCGGGCCTCAGCCGAAGCGGCTGGTGCAACGATCATTCTCACCGATCTTCCACTCGATTGGACCGCTGGCAGTCAGGGCGAAGTCGCAGAGGCAGGCCATGCCCTGGCGCGCATTGCGGCGCATGTCAAACCGGACATCGTTCACCTCAACTCGCCAGCCTTGGCCGCGAGCGCCAGGTTCGGCGTTCCCGTTGTGGCGGTGTGCCATTCCTGCGTTGCGACATGGTGGCAGGCGGTCAAGGGCGGCTCTCTGCCGGAGGAGTTCGTCTGGCGCACGGATCTTGTCAGGCAAGGATACGCAGCCGCAGACAGGCTACTGGCTCCAACGCTCGCCTTCGCACAAGCGACCGCTCAAGCCTATGATCTTCCAAAAGCTCCCGTTGTGGTCCGAAACGGAAGAGGCGCCGTGCAGGCCGATAACGGTGCTTCTTCCGAGCCTTTTGTTTTCACGGCAGGACGCTTGTGGGACGAAGGCAAGAATTTCGCAGCGATCGACCGCGCAGCAGCACACCTCTCGGTCCCGGTCATTGCTGCCGGGCCTCTTCATGGCCCCAACGGCGCACGGATCGAGGCTTGCAACGTACGGGCTCTGGGCCGGGTGAGCGATATGGAGATCGCGCAACATCTCGGCGCACAGCCGGTTTTCGTTTCGGTCGCCCGCTACGAGCCCTTCGGCCTCGCGGTGCTGGAGGCAGCTCAGGCGGGCTGCCCGCTGATCCTGTCCGATATTCCCACCTTCCGTGAACTGTGGGGAGGCGCTGCCCTTTTCATGCAGCCCAACGACGAGGAGGCGCTTGGGAGTGCCATCGAGAGCCTTGTGCAGGATCCGGAGGCTCGTGCTGATTTGGGCCGCGCTGCCCGCAAGCGTGCCGATGCCTATACGGTTGAAGCCATGAGCGCCGGTGTGCTGGCGGCCTATCGCTCCGTGCTGTCCCAACAATCCCATGAATCCTCCCTTGAGGGCGCTGCTGCATGAAGCTTGTTTATTTCACGCATTCCCTTGCCTCCTGCTGGAATCACGGCAACGCGCATTTCCTGCGCGGTGTGCTGCGCGAGCTTGTTCACGGCGGGCATGAGGTGACGGCCTATGAGCCGAGAGGCGCCTGGAGCTTGGAGAATCTGCTGAGGGATCATGGCGAGGCAGGGCTTGATGCCTATCGCAGCCTGTACCCTGAGCTTTCCTCGCAGGTGTTCGATCCAGATATCGACCTGCCTGAAACCCTCGCCGATGCGGATGTGGTCATCGTGCATGAGTGGAACGAGCCCTGGCTCGTTGCGGCCATCGGGAAGGTGAGGCGTGAGGGGGCAGCGTTCACGCTTCTCTTTCACGATACGCATCACAGGGCAGTGAGCGATCCCAATGCCATCCGCCAGTTTGATCTCGACGGCTATGATGGGGTTCTGGCCTTTGGCGAAACCCTTGCGGAGGTCTACCGCCGCTGGGGCTGGGGCAATCGCGTCTTTGTCTGGCATGAGGCTGCCGACACGCGGCTGTTCCATCCGCCTGTCGAGAGCACGACGCGGGAAGGCCTCGTCTGGATCGGCAACTGGGGCGATGATGAGCGCAGCGCCGAGTTGGAGAGCTTTCTCTTCCGTCCGGCTCAAACTGTCGGCCTGCCGCTCGAGATCTATGGCGTGCGCTATCCCGATCACGCCCTCGCGGCGCTGGCCCGCTATGGCGTGACCTACCGCGGCTGGCTGCCTAACGCCCGCGCTCCGGAGGTCTTTGCGCGCCATCTGGCGACGGTGCATGTGCCGCGGCGATTCTATGTGAACATGCTTCCGGGCATCCCCACCATTCGTGTGTTCGAGGCGCTTGCCTGCGGCATTCCGTTGATCTCCGCTCCCTGGAACGACGCGGAAGGATTGTTCAATCCCGGAACGGATTACTTGGTCGCAGGTGATGAGCAGCAGATGGAGCGCCACCTCGACGCCGTCCGCAACGATGCGGATCTGCGCCGCTCCCTCGTCGAGAACGGCCTTGCCGCAATCCGTAGCCGTCATTCCTGCGCCCATCGGGCTGAACAGCTTCTCGCCATTCTCGCGACTTACGGCGCTGGGGCGCCGATGGAGATGTCCGCATGAAAATCGCCTTCTACGGCTCCAGCCTCCTGTCATCCTACTGGAACGGCGCTGCCACCTACTATCGCGGCCTGCTGAGCGATCTCGCCCGCCGCGGCTACAGCGTCACCTTCTACGAACCCGACGCCTTCGATCGCCAGCAGCATCGTGACATCGAGCCGCCCGAATGGGCCGAGGTGAAGGTCTATCCGGCCACCGAGGAGGCGATGCGCGCCGTAGTGGCCGAGGCTGCAAAAGCCGATGTGGTGGTGAAGGCTTCCGGCGTCGGCGTGTTCGACGATGAGCTCCTGGAGGGCGTCGTTGCCGCGTCGCGGCCCGATGCCATTCGCATCTTCTGGGATGTGGACGCTCCTGCGACACTTGCGGAACTGCGCGAGAGCCCCGATCATCCGCTGCATCGCACGATGCCTGCGCTTGATCTCGTGCTCACCTATGGCGGTGGTCCTCCGGTGATCGCGGCTTACGAGGGGTTCGGCGCTCGGCGCTGCATTCCAGTCTACAATGCCTGCGATCCGACAACCCACCATCCGGTGCCTGCGGATGATCGTTTCCGGGCGGATCTGTCGTTCCTCGGCAACCGGCTGCCTGACCGCGAGGCGCGCGTGGAGCAGTTCTTCCTGGAGCCCGCATCGCGTCTGCCGGATCGCAGCTTCCTCATTGGCGGCAACGGCTGGGAGACCAAGGGCATGCCGTCGAACGTGCGCCATATCGGCCACGTTTACACCCGCGACCATAACGCCTTCAACACCAGCCCGCTTGCGGTTCTCAACATCGCCCGCGACTCGATGGCGACAACCGGCTACTCACCCGCAACACGCGTGTTCGAAGCGGCAGGCGCGGGCGCCTGCCTGATCACCGATGCATGGATCGGCCTTGAGCTCTTCCTGAAGGACGGTGAGGAGGTGCTTGTTGCACGGGACGGCAAGGACGTGGCCGATCATGTCGAGGCGCTGACGCCGGAGCGCGCGCGGGCCATTGGTGACGCTGCACGGGCCCGGATCATGGCGGAGCATACTTATACGCGCCGCGGTGCGGAGGTTGATGCCATCCTGCGCAGCGAGGCGTCCCAGAAGCGCGAAAGGAGCGTGGCGTGACCAAGCTTCGCGTCGTCGTTCTGGGCTTAAGCCTCTCCTCGTCATGGGGAAATGGGCACGCGACCACGTTTCGCGCCCTGCTGAAGGCTTTTGCGGCACGAGAGCATGACGTGCTTTTCCTTGAGCGCGACGTGCCCTGGTACGCCTCCAACCGGGACTTGAGGGACCCGAACTTCTGCCGTTTGGAGTTCTATACGAGCCTGGACGATCTTGGACGCTACCGGGACGTGATTGCAGGTGCCGATGCCGTAATCGTCGGATCCTACGTGCCGGAGGGCGTCGAGGTTGGTCTCTGGGTCCAGCAGACTGCACGGGGTGTCGTGGCCTTCTACGACATCGACACGCCTGTCACGCTGGCAAAGCTGGAGCGGGGCGACTACGAGTACCTCTCGCCGAACCTCATCCCAGACTACGACATCTACTTCTCATTTACAGGCGGTCCGACGCTCGATCTTCTGATGGATCGCTACGGCTCACCGGCCGCAAGGGCGCTCTACTGCTCCGTCGACCCTGAAGCCTATCCTGCATTGAACCGCGAAAAGCGCTGGGATCTTAGCTATCTCGGCACCTACAGTCCGGACCGGCAGCCGACCTTGGAGAGGCTTCTGATCGAGCCGGCCCGGCGTGCGCCGCATCTGCGCTTCGTGGTGGCAGGACCTCAATATCCGGCCGATATCGACTGGCCGGGCAATGTGGAGCGCATCGACCATGTGCCGCCAAGCGACCATCCGGCCTTCTATGCTCAAAGCCGCTACACGCTCAACGTCACGCGGGCCGACATGATCAAGGCTGGATACAGCCCCAGCGTGAGACTGTTCGAGGCGGCCGCCTGCGGAACCCCGATCATCTCCGACATCTGGGATGGCATCGATACGCTGCTGGATCCCGGGCATGAGATCATTCTCGCGGAAGCGCCTGAGGACGTTCTGGATGTGCTGGACACATGGTCTGACACCCGGCGAGGCGCCTTGGGGGCCGCGGCCCAGCAACGGATCCTCACGGAGCACACGGCTGCCCATCGCGCAGCCTCAATGGAGCGGGACCTCCTGGAGGCTCTGCGCCGTCAAGGCAAGGAACATCACCTCGCATACGAGGTTGGGGCGTGAGCGTGTGAATAGATTCTAAAGCCGGCATTGAACCAATGCCAAGCTTCAACGTTGGACCAACGAAGGTTTGTACCTCGGGACCGTTGTTGGTGGTCTGGTAAGGAGATCGTCTTCATGCAGAATGGCAAAAGCAAGCACGTCCTCGTTGCGGGCGGCGCCGGTTTCCTCGGGTCTCACCTGTGCGATGCTCTTCTGAGTGAAGGCGCTCACGTCATCGCCCTCGACAATTTCCAGACCGGACGAAAGCAGAACCTCCGCCATCTCGAACGCGAGCCGCGTTTCGATCTGATCGACAGCGACATCATCAAGCCGCTGCCTGCCCGCCTGAGGTCCAAGCGGCTGAAGATCGACGAAGTGTTCAACCTTGCCTGTGCGGCGTCTCCTCCCCATTATCAGGCCGATCCCGAGCATACGATGCTGACCAGCGTCGTTGGCACGCACAACCTGCTCACCTTCGCCGAGGCAACGGGCGCGCGCTTCTTCCTCGCGTCCACGAGCGAGATCTATGGCGATCCCGAGGTTCACCCGCAGCCGGAGAGCTACTGGGGCAATGTGAACCCCACAGGTCCTCGCGCATGCTATGACGAAGGCAAGCGCGCCGCAGAGACGCTCACCTTCGACTTCGATCGCTCCGGGCGGGCTGATGTGCGGGTCGCACGTATCTTCAACACCTATGGCCCGCGCATGCGCGCCGATGACGGCCGGGTGGTCTCGAACGTCATCTGCCAAGCCCTCGCCGGTGACGACATTACGATTTATGGCGACGGAAGCCAGACCCGCTCCTTCTGCTACGTGTCGGACCTCGTCGATGGATTCATGCGCCTCATGGCTTATAAGGGGGCGTTCCCCGGAGCCGTCAATCTCGGCAACCCGGTCGAGCTCACTGTCGGCGATCTGGCAAAACGCGTCCTTGCCATGACGGGATCCTCCTCACGCGTCGTCACGCGCCCTCTGCCGGTCGACGACCCCCGCCGCCGCCGCCCAGACATCACGCTTGCCAAGCAGCTCCTCGGCTGGTCTCCGCGTATGTCCCTCGACGCCGGACTGAAAGAAACCATCGCTTGGTTCTCGGATGAACGCGCCGATGAGGGCAAGGCGGCTCGCAATCAATCCATGCTCGAGGGCGTGGTCTCGGCGGGGCAGGTCTGACCTGCGCATCCGCCTGATTGCCGAGCCTCGAAACACAAGAATGCGCCGGTTGAGCCGGCGCATTTTTCGTTCAAGGATATCCCTTGCTGGTCCGGTACTGATGCCGGCTGCATGTTCTAGCAGCGTCCGAACCGACTCGAACCCTCAGCTCCCACCTTGTTTGGGCTGCAGTAAGCCCCAGACTGCCTAGAATTCGCCGCTCGTTTGGCACATGGAATAGATGCATCTTTGCCGATCTTGAGAGCATGGGGAGGATGCTGGGGCTGAAGCAGTTGCGGCTAATAAGAAGGCGCCCCATGGAGAATGGAGCGCCTTCTTTGATAAGCATCAGAAAGGAAAATGTCAGGTCTTCGCCACGCCAATGGTATCGGCCATCTGTGCGCCACGAGCGCCCATAGGCTGATGTGCGCCTTCTGTGGTGTCCTTAGCCGTCTGGTGCTCTGTCTCGGCATTGACCTCGGCGCCCAGCAAGACGACGACCGTCGAGA
>JALYFY010000489.1 GCA_030777385.1 Pseudomonadota bacterium
GGATCATCCTCGGGCTTCTTCTGATTGGGGTGGAGCTTCTGGCGCCCGGAGCCTTCCTCCTCTGGCTCGGGCTGGCCGCCGTTGCGACCGGATTGCTCGATGCGGTGCTTGATCTGTCCTGGCAGGCCGCGGCCCTTCTTTTCGCGCTGCTTGCGGTCGGAGCCGTGTTCCTGGGACGGTTCGTCACCCGCTCGAAGGCGCAGCCTGAAACGGAGGCTGGGCCTCTCAATCAGCGCGGGCAATCCCTCGTCGGACGGGTTTTCACCCTGGAGGCTCCCATCAAGGATGGGGAGGGACGCATCCGGATCGACGACAGCTCCTGGCGCGTGATAGGCGCCGACCGGTTCGCCGGCGCCAAGGTCCGTGTCGTGCGGATCGAAGGCTCGACCCTGGTGGTGGACGATCCTTAGGCCATCGTGTCGCATCGGCAGCAGGCAAAACTCGGCTGGCATATGACACAAAATAACCTTACTAGGAATGGCTGGCTGCCATCTGAAATGTCTGGACAAGAGGCCAGTGACCTTTGGAATTGGACCTCACACTATGGCTATGATTTTTGACAGTCCCCGCTTCACAAATTCGGGGACGATTTATGGTGACATCCAGCTAGGCGAGGGGAGCAACTACCTCGACACCCGCAAGGGCTTCATTCGGGGAAAGATCAGCGCTCTCGGCGGCAATGATACCGTTCTCGGCGGAACGCTGTCGGAGGCCATTGACGGCGGCGCTGGCAATGACCGCCTCGACGGCGGGCGCGGCAACGACAGGCTGACCGGCGCTGAAGGCAGGGACACCCTCACCGGCGGCCTCGGCAAGGACAGCTTCGTGTTCAAGGCCTCCGCCGTTGCCGAGAATGCCGATATCATTCGCGATTTCAGCTCGCAGGATGACACTTTCAGGATCAGCCAAGCCTTCTTCACCAATGTGGGCAGCAAGGGAAAGCTCGGCTCTGACGCATTCCATCGTGGGACGAAGGCCGCCGATGCTGAGGACAGGATCGTCTATCACAAGGCCACCGGCAGCCTGTATTACGATCCCGATGGCACCGGGGCCGAGGCTCAGGTCAAGATTGCGACCTTGAGCAACAAGGCCGCTCTGGCGCTCAGCGACTTCATCGTGTTCTGAGTTCTGCCTTGATTGCCGGGGTATGCGCCGGCAGGTCGTCTCACGCGGCCATCGTTTTCCACAACGGTGGCCGCACTCGTTTCACGTTAGGCTGCGCCTGCGCGCAGCAGGTCGAGATAATGGACGAGGCCGACCGGCCTGCTGTTCTCCACCACAATCAGTGCGGTGATCCGGGAGGCTTCCTCCATCTCCAGGGCTGATGCCACGAGGGCATCGGGCGCGATGGTGCGCGGCGTCTTGGTCATGATGGCGGTTACCGGCAACATTGCGAGATCCGGCCTCAAGTTTCGGCGAAGATCGCCATCGGTGACGATGCCGGCGAGCGTGCCGTCGCCATTCACCACGATCACGGCGCCGAAACCCTTGCGGCCGATCTCCTCGATGGCCTGATCCATCCGGGCGTCGATGCCGACAACCGGCAGGCGCTCGTCCTTGTGCATGATGTCGCGCACGAGCTTGAGGCGCGCGCCCAGCTTGCCGCCCGGATGGAACACCCGGAAATGCTCTGCCGTAAAGCCGCGCCGCTCAAGAAGAGCAATGGCTAGGGCGTCGCCCAAGGCCAGCTGGATGGTGGTGGAGGTGGTGGGGGCAAGCCCATTGGGGCAGGCTTCCTTGGCTTTGGGCAGGGTCAGGCAGATGTCGGACGCGCGGCCAAGGGTGGACTCTGCATTCGAGGTGAGCGCGATCAGGGGCACCCGGAAGCGCCTGGAGTAGCCGATGATGTCGGCAAGCTCCGCAGTCTCCCCCGACCAGGACAGCGCCACGATCACGTCGTCGGACTGCACCATGCCGAGATCGCCGTGGCTTGCCTCTGCAGGATGGACGTAGTGGGCCGGGGTGCCTGTGGACGCGAGGGTCGCGACGATCTTGCGGCCCACATGGCCTGACTTGCCCATGCCGGTGACGATAGCGCGACCCTTGGCGGCCGCGATCGTTTCGACCGCTGCCGTGAAGGCGCCCCCGAGGCCGTTGCCGATGGAATCCATCAGGACCGTCAGTCCATCCCGCTCGGTCTCAAGCGTGCGAAGGGCCGAGGCGACCGCCTGGTCGGGCGAATGGGGGGCTGGTTTTGCAAGTGCCATGGCCGCCCTTTAGCATAGGCGGGCGGCCCTGCGGAACCCTTTAGCGAACCCTTGCGCTTGTCTACTTCTGCCGCAGCAGCGCCTCAAGCTCCTGGCGGAACTCCGCGCTGAGCTCCTCGCGCTCCAAGGCATAGGCCACATTGGCCATGAGGAAGCCGATCTTCGAGCCCGTATCGTAGGTCTTGCCCTGGTACTTCATGCCGAAGAAGGGCTGCTCCTTCATCAGGCGGATCATGGAGTCGGTGAGCTGGATTTCATTGCCCGCGCCACGCTCCTGCGTGGAGAGCAGGTCGAAGATTCCGGGCTGCAGGATGTAGCGGCCGGAGATGATGTAGTTCGAAGGCGCTGTTCCCTTGGGGGGCTTTTCCACCATGCCGGTGATCTCGAAGGTCTGGCCGAATTCCTGGCCCACCGAGACGATGCCGTATTGGTGGGTTTGGTCCTCGGGCACCTCCTCCACGGCGATGATGTTGCCGCCGTGCTGGTCATAGGCTGCGATCATCTGCTCCATGGAGCCGCGGCTGAGCATGTCGGGGAG
>JALYFY010000490.1 GCA_030777385.1 Pseudomonadota bacterium
CTCCTCGACACCCTTCAGGAAATTGCCGCCACCAAGCCAATCACCGATCATCACGAAACCAAGGATAAGATCGCTCACGGCCGACAGGAACGGCGCATAGTGGATACCTTCGCCGGCGGCAATCGCCTCGGTGCAGACTGGGATGGGCTGATCGCGGCCGCCGCCCGTGTGACTCGGCTGACCTGGCACAAGGACACCAGATCGGGCCTGTGGCATTTAACCGAAGAAATCTCCTTTTATGTTTGCCAAACCGCTCTCAGCGCCAAAGCCTTCGGTGCGGCCATCCGAGGCCATTGGAGTGTCGAGAGCAACCACTACGTACGCGACGTCACGCTCCACGAAGATGAAAGTCGGATCCGGATCAAGCCGGTTAATTTCGCGCGCCTCAGAAGCATAGCGCTCAATGTTCTACGCGCTAACGGCATCAAAAATGTTGCCCGGGCGCTCTACAAGAACGCACTTGGAGTAGAAAATGTTCTATCATATAGCCTGTCGTAGAAAGAATGGAGCGCCCCGGAGCACCATGCAAGGACCATTGGATCAGTCATCTTGCAACCGCTTGTATTGTTCGAGCCATTCCGCATGGTCAGCCGTAATCCTTTGCCCGACAGCTTGGCGATTTTCCAATAGCTCGGTCATAGGCATCCCAACTGCTCGACGACCCGACCAAGTCAAATGGACGATCGCATAAATCTCACCGTCGGCAGTTTGGAAAATAACCGCATCAGGATCGCGGCGGACTGCAATGGCAAAGACCTCTCGTCGATAAAGTGGGTGCTCTGGGCCAATCTCGCGTTGAAGTTCATCGATGAACTCCTGTTCGTACTCCACATACATCATCGTCCAAGGGTCGAGAATTTTGAGCGTCCGTGAATCATCCATGTGAATTCTCATCTGCTATCGCTAAGTAATAGAACTGTGACGATTTGTAAATCTCGCACGCCGTTACAGTATCGCTCCCAACGCCCGGCGTGCCAATACCCCCTCGAACACCGCGCAGCTTCTAACAAAACGAGCTATGATTAAAATACATTACCCTCTCAAGGTGTGCACGACGGAGAACTGAATCGCCGTGCGTTTCAGGTGGGCCTCGTAGGCTTCGGCTTGGTGGCAGCGGCGCCAGACGGACCATGCGATGACGAAAGCAGGCTCGATCCGGCGCTGGGCTAGACGTCCGGCAACACGACGGATCTCCTGGAGGGACCATCGGACCATGGATCGGGCTGTTTGGTCGGTGGTCTTTTTTGGGGTGAGGTGAGGGTATCCGCCTTGTGGCGGATCACCATCAGCATGGCGAAGGCGAGCATGACCAGGGAGACGTGGCGATGCCAGCCGTGCCAGCTTCGGGTCTCGTTGTGGTCGAGGCCCAGCTCGGTTTTCGCGGTCTCGAACGCGTCCTCGATCGCCCAACGGCGCCCCTCGACCTCGACCAGCACGTCCAGGGGCGTGCCCATCGGACACCATGTCGAGAAGAAGGCCATTTTCCCGTCGCTCAGGCCACGCCGGATCAGCAGGCCGCGCGTCCACATCGTCGACGCGGAGCGACAGTCGAAGAAGGCCCGCGCATCAAGGTCGGCCAGTTCCAGATAGGCCCAGTCGTAAAGCCGGGGTCCCTTGGTCCCGGCGCCGGCGGACCGCCGGACCCAGCGGGAGGTCGGCAGGGCTGCCGCGATCGCCTCGGCCGTGCCGGCCACCGGCTCCGGCTTGTCCCAGGAGTTGAACTGCGCGGTGCCCGCGACGCCGAGCACATATCCCTTGCCCGCCCGGCGCAGCACCATCTCGACCTCACCGACCCGGTAGACACTGTCCGCCGCCACCCAGGCAAAACGGCACCCCGGCGTCGACTGCCCGCTCAATCATCTCGACTGCGAGGTGCGGCTTGGTCGCGAACCGGACGTCCTCGGGCACGTGGGCCGCCGCCAGACGCTTCGGATCACCGGTCCAGGCCTTGGGCAGGTAGAGTTGCCGGTCGATGAAGGCGTGGCCCCGGGTCGACACATAGGCGGCGAAGACGCCGACCTGGCAATTGGTGATCTTGCCGGCCGACCCGGTGTACTGCCGTCCGACGCCGCACGACGCCGTGCCCTGCTTGAGGAAGCCGGTCTCGTCGATGACCAGCACGGCGTCGCCCTCGGCCAGCGTCTCGAGCGCATGGTCGCGCACAACGTCGCGCAGCGCGTCGGCATCCCAGTGGCTGCGCCCCAGCACCGCCTGCTGGCGCCAGGGACCGGCATCGCCAGCGGCCTCCGCTCGCATCCAGCCCGTCTTGCGGCGCTCCGGTCCCAGCAGCGTGTCCAGGAAAGCCGCCGCCGAGGCCACAACGCTCGGGTGCCCGATCAACCAACTGAGCTTGGCCTTGGCCTTCCGCAGTTCGGCCGACCAAAGCTCCAAAAGATCCTCGATGGCAACACCGGACATCGCACCCTCCCCAAAATCCGGATCAACAGGGAGGCAACTTCAATGCTGCAACTGTAATGCTATGATCTGGAAGAGGACCGCCAACCTCAGGCAACCAATCGGCCGGGCTCATGAACCTGGCTTTGATGAGTTCGAGGGAGCCGGCT
>JALYFY010000491.1 GCA_030777385.1 Pseudomonadota bacterium
GCGGCTTCGTTCATGGAGCACCACCGGTGCGCCTGCTTGGGTTCAAGTCGGTGGCGTCCGAGCTAATAATCGTGGCTGGATCGAGGTAGTCCATAGGTTGCGCAAAGGACAGGCGAAGTATGCCCGGAATCCTCAGCCTTCTCGCAGCGAAGTTCGAGTTGTTCGCTGCATAAACGTTTCATAGAACTCTAGCTCCACTTTTGCCCTCTTCAGAACTCGCGGCGCAACCCGGTTGGGAGATTACTCTGTTCAAATATGCTCTCAGATACTGTCTGAGGCCGCATTTCAAAACCGAACTTACGGCGCCCGCCTCAGGCTCTGCGGTTCCGAGGGTGGCAAAAATCGTATGGCGGAAAGCGAGGCATTTATGTCGTTCGTGCCACACGGGCCTTAGGCTATCATTTGCAGCGCTCAATATGGCGCGGCTCAAGGAAATAGCTCATGATCGCGGACATCAAGCTTCCTGACAGCACCATTGTTCGGCAGGCGCAGGAACTCGCGCGCGACGTGTCGAACGACATGCTCTTCAACCACGTCATGCGCTGTTATTGGTTTAGCGAGCTGTTCGCGCAACTCGAGGGCGCAAACGTCGACAGCGAGATCGTCTTCCTGTCCTCCATCTTTCACGATCTTGGCCTCACCGACCACGCACAAGGTCCCCACCGTTTCGAGATCGAGAGCGCTAGTGCGGCACGCACCTTCCTGGTGGAAAGGGACTATCCCACGGACGGTGCTCAGAAGGTGTGGGACAACATCGCGCTGCACACCTGGGATATCAATCTTTTTAGGGACGACACGAGCCGCATCACGCAACTGGGCATCGCCCATGACGTTGTCGGAATTCCGGATGCCGAGAAGCTGGACCCCTCAGACGTGGCTGAACTGCTTCGACGGTACCCCAGGCTGAATTTCTCTCGGGCTTTCCACGACGCCCTCGAACACGACCTCGACACCAAGCAGCCGTACCCGCACGCCTTCCATCCCTGCACGAGGATCGCGCACAACCGCGCGCCCGTAGAGATCGTGGACATGTGGAGCCTGCAGAGCTGCGCTCCGTTTGATGAGTAGTGGAGGGTGAGGTGGGGTCGCTCCTGATGTCCGCCTACGGAGGGTATGCCGGCCCTACTTGCACCGGTGGTCGCCAGGCTTTTCTAGGTGATGATCTCCCGAACGAAGTCGAGGAAGGCGCCGAGCTTGGCTGGCATCAGCCGCGCTGCGCGGTGATACGCATAGAGTGGGAAGGTCTCATCCGACCAATCCGGCAGCAGGTGGACCAATCGCCCAGCTGCCAAAATGTCCCTGGTGTAGACTTCGAGCAGCTGCGCGATTCCAGCTCCGCCCAGGCAGGCGCCAACCAGGGCGCCGGTGTCGTTTACCAGCAGACGGCTTGCCGGCGCGAAAGGCACCGTCTTCCGCTTTCGCTGGAACTCCCATTTGAAGGGGCGCCCGGTCAACGGGTCGCGAATCAGGATACACCGATGGCCCGCTGCCAGATCAGCTGGGTTCCTGGGTGTGCCGAGCTTGGCCAGATACGCTGGCGCGGCGCACGTAAGTACGCGGGTCTCCAGAAGCAGCTCGGCCTCTGCCACCTGGGCGTCGAGTTCGCCAAAGCGCACGGCGACGTCGATCGCTTCACCTACGAAGTCGCCGACCGAATCTCGCACGAAAAGCTCGACGGACAGTTCGGGATAGCGGTCGAGGAATTCGTCGAGCCTGGGTGCAAGGATGAAATGGCCGAAGGTGGCGTCCACGTTGATCCGAAGCCGGCCGCGGACCTCGACCTTCGCCGAGCCCGCAAGCACTGCTGCTTCCTCGATGCCGGAGAGCAGAGGCGCCACCATCTCGTAGAATTGGCGGCCCTCGTCGGTAAGCGAGATAGCACGGGCAGAGCGGTTGAAGATGCGGATCCCGATGCGCTCCTCCAGCCGCCCCACGGCGCGGCTGACCGCGGGTTGAGTCAGTCCGAGCGCATCACCCGCGCGTGCAAAACTCCCAGCCTCGACCACGGCCGAAACAACCCCGATCCCGCTGAGTAAACGCCCATCGAAAGTCACTACACGTACTTCCTGTCATTTATACCCTGACAACTATGCATTTTTCTTTCCCTCACGCGAGTCATATCTGTTCCGTCGGCAGCGCGTATGGTTGGAAGCAACGCCAGAGGAGATCAAGATGAGCAGCAACGAGAAGGTCGCACTGATCACCGGCGCATCCCGCGGCATCGGTGCCGAGGTCGCCAGACGGCTGGGGCGGGATGGCTTCAAGATCGTCGTCAACTACGCAGGCCGCGTGGACGCGGCCGAAGCAGTGGCGAACGAGATACGATCCGGTGGCAGAGAGGCAATCGCCGTTCAGGCCGATGTGGGCGACAGTGCAGCCGTGGCAGCTCTGTTCGACCAAGCCATGGACGCGTTCGACGGTGTTGACGTTGTTGTGAACAATGCCGGAATAATGAAGCTGGCAACAGTCGCCGAACTTACTGACGAGGTGGTCGACGACACCATTGCGACCAACCTCAAGGGCGTCTTCAACGTCTGCCGGGAAGCTTCGCGGCGATTGAGGAATGACGGCCGGATTATCAACTTCTCGTCCAGCGTGATCGGGATGCGCCTGCCGACCTACGGCATCTACATCGCCACCAAAGCCGCAGTGGAAGGGCTGACTCAGGTCCTGGCGCAGGAGATGCGTGGGCGCGGCGTCCGGGTCAACGCCGTTGCGCCGGGTCCGGTGGCGACCGAGCTGTTCCTGGACGACAAGAGCCCCGACCTGCTCGACAAGATGGCCAAGATGAACCCGCTCGAGCGGCTCGGCGAGCCGGAGGACATCGCACAGGTGGTGTCGTTCCTCGCCGGGCCAGACGGCGCGTGGGTCAACGGCCAGATCGTGCGTGCGAACGGCGGCATGTGCTGATCAGCGAACCTGTCCCTTCACCTAGCACGAGTAGGGTCCCCGAACGCGAGGAGCAATAAAGATGGCACAGAACAGCACGTCCATGGCCGCAAGTGATCCCGGGGAGTCTAAGACGGGCGGTCGCCTCTACGTCCTCTTCACGATCACCGCTGCATTGATAGCTGCTGCGGCGGCACACATCAGTCTGACGCTGGCAATCGCTCCTTGGGCTATGTTCATGGGCTGGGTGGCGTACTTCACCCGCACACCTTCCGGGGCAGAGGGCTTCCGCACCTTCGCCTGCGTCGTAATCGGACTTGGTCTTGGCGTGGCGGCGACGGTCGCAGCCGGGGCTCTAGCGCCCATCCTCAATGGCCTGGCATTCCCCGTCACGGTGTTCGGCACCGCGCTCGTCGTGATCGCAGCACGAGGCCTGCCCGCGCTCAACAACCTTCTAGGCTACTTCATCGGGCTCATCACGTTCTTCGCTGCCCATCTGGAGCCGGGGCTCCCGGCGATTACCCAACTCGCCAGCGCGGTTGGTATCGGCTCGCTGGCGGGTTGGCTCGCGCAGAACGTGGAAAGCCGGATCCGCAAGGTCGGCGGGCGAGCCGCACATTAATCACAGCGAAATAGGAGATGAACCATGTCCACTGCACGCAGAACGGTCGTCATCACGGGCGGCACCAAGGGAGTGGGCCGGGCGGTCGCCGCACATCTCGCGACTCTCGGCTACAACCTCGCACTCAGCTATTCCTCAGATGATGACGCGGCAGAGGAAACCCGCTCTGCGGTCCGTTCGGCGGGCGGCGACTGCCTCGTCGTCAAGGGCGATAGCCGCAGGCGCGAGAGCGTGGAGGAACTCTTTCGAGAGGCGGGGGGGCGGTTCGGCGAGATCTACGCCGTCATCGCCAATGCCGGTGTCGAGAATGTCGTGTCTCCCTTCGCCGAGATGGCCGAGGAAGAGATGAACGCCGTGGTCGACATCAACTTCAAGGGCACGTTCTTCGCGCTTCAGCAGGCCGCGCGGACCGTCGTTGACGGCGGTCGTGTTATCGCGACGGCTTCAACGATCGCCAGCTACCCGCCGCCGGGGTCCGGCGTCTACGCTGCGACGAAAGCGGCCGTGCGGCTGATGGTCGAAGTGTTGTCGCTCGAGCTCGGGCAGCGAGGCATCACCGTGAACTCGCTCGATCCGGGGCCCATCGAGGGTGCGGGAATCTTCACGCACATGACCGATGACCTGCGGCAGACCTTCGTAAAGCAAACGCCGCTGGGAAGGCTTCCGCAACCAAACGATCTCGTGGCAGCCGTCGCCTTCCTGCTCTCGGATGGGGCGGCCATGGTGAGCGGCCATCACCTAGCAGTTACGGGCGGCTTCCGGATCTGAAGAGGCGAACCATGCAGGGAAGCAGGTCGACATGACGCTCAAGATCACCTTCGTGGTCGCTCCGGCCTTCGAAATGCTCGACCTCAGCGGTCCGATGTGCGCGTTCAATTCCGCGCTCGCATATCACTGCGGTCCCTACGAGCTGAGCGTTGTGTCGACCACCGGAGGCGGCGTCCTCAGTTGCCACGGCATCTCCATTGAGACTGCGAAAGCCACCAGTGCAAGGCATAGCGACACTGTTATCGTCGTCGGGGGCCCGGAAGCACATCTACAAGGGCGCGAGCCAGCCACCGTGAGCCTACTGAACTCGCTTGCAATTGATGCACGTCGCGTGGCGAGCATCTGCACCGGTGCATTTTACTTGGCGGAGGCCGGACTGCTCCACGGGCATCGCGTTACGACCCACTGGCGATGGGTGCCCCTGCTACAGACGAGGTTTCCAAGCGTGACGGTCGATGCAGACCGGATCTACGTCAATGATCGCTCCATCTGGACCTCGGCGGGCGTCACCGCGGGCATCGACATGGCATTGGCGCTCATCGAGGCCGATTGCGGACCTGAAATGGCCAAGTCGGTGGCCCGCGAAATGCTCGTCTACTACCGACGACCAGGTGGGCAGTCGCAGTTTTCGACCATCCTCGATCTCGAACCCACCTCAACCCGCATCCGCGATGCACTCGCCTATGCGCGCGAACATCTGCAGGAGGACCTGACGGTAGAGCGGCTGGCTGAGGCGGCGTGCATAAGCAGCAGGCAGTTCACCCGCCTTTTCCTCAAGGAGACGGGTGAAACGCCGGCGAGGGCGGTCGAGCGTCTTCGTGCCGAGATTGCGCGAACCAAGGTGGAGGACAGTCAAGACCCAATCGAGCAGATCGCCCTGCGGGCCGGCTTCGGCGACGCTGAGAGAATGCGACGCTCCTTCCTGCGCCTGTTCGGTCAATCGCCGCAGGCTCTCCGCCGCATAGCCCGAGCCCATTCCTCCCATACCAGAAGCGATCCCGGCTGAAGTGGCAGATATGGTGGGAATTATGTCATTTCCGCCAAAGGCAAAAACAGGGAGAATAGCGGCTGGCCACTTCGTTTGAGCGCGCCTCCTTCAACTTGGGCGATGGCGCCAAAGCCGAAAGGCCGCAGATGAACCGGGCGAGCCCTGTCACCGGCTCTCCCAGCGCCACCGGCTGGGGCACCGCGTCGCCGCCGAAGGATGGCAGGTCGCAATCAAGGAGAGCTCACATGAGCATAGTCGGAGTTCTGTCAGTCATCGCAGTTGCCGCATGTCCCGCTTCCGCAACTACCTCTGATCCAGGTGAGCTTCACCGCCAGTGGATCCTGGAGGGCTGGGAACGCCGCGAGGGCGACGGTCGGTTCGTCTTCGCGGACAAGCTCGGCCGCTTTTACTCGAAGGGGAAGGATCTCCATCTGTATGACGACTATGACCCGCAGCACCGGGTCGCGCGGACGGCGGCCGAGTATGCCGCCTTCTGGGAGGGCCCGTTCAACAGCCTCAAGAGCGCGCGTCACGCCGTCACCGATGGGCCGGACGTCCTCATCGATGGCGGGCTCGCCGCCACTACCCTGGAGTTCGTGGCGCGGCTGGAACGACCCAACGGCAAGGTGAATAGCATCCGTGCGCGCTCCGCCCTCGTCTGGCGCTGCGAGGAGGGTAGCTGGCGGATCGTGCGAGAGCAGAATTCGGTTCGCGACGTCCCTCAGGCTGAAGTCCAGGCGGCGCTGGAACAAAAGAGGTAACGACCATGAACAGGCTAATCGCAATGACTGCGCTTGCGCTCGTCAGCTCAGTCGCTGCGGCGCGGCCAAGTGCCGCCCAAGCGACTGCCCCACTGAGCGTTGAGCAGAGATCGAATTCCAATCTTGAGATCGTAAGAGCTGCGTTCGAGGCCTGGGCGGCCGGCGGCACCAAGTTCTTCGACGACGTCCTCTCGCCCGATGTGAGATGGACTATCAGAGGCTCGGGCCCGGTCGCTCGAACCTATATCGGTCGTGAAAACTTCGTCCGGGAGGCATCGGCACCGCTCACCGCACGCCTTGCAGGTCCGATCAAACCGACCGTTCGCCATCTGCTTGCCGACGGCAACTTGGTGGTCGCAGTCTGGGACGGCGCGGCGGTCGCCCGTGACGGCAAGCCCTACAACAACAGCTTCGTGTGGGTTTTCCATATGAAGGACGGGAAAGCCTCCGAGGTCGAGGCCTTCCTCGACCTGGAACCCTACAACGAAGTCCTGCGCCGGGTTCCGCCCGGCTGAGTGCCATCCGCCACGAAGACCATGTCCACCGGGCGTTCGCGGCCTGCGCGCGGTGCTCGCCGCAGCCGGCTGCACGCTGAACGACATGGTGGATGTCATGACCTTCCAGTCCGACCCGGAGGCGCAGGTCGAAGCTCCAGGCAGCCAAGAAGATGCTTGAGCCGCTTGACTCACGCGCCGAGGCAGTCGTGGCATACTGGAGGGCTTGATCTGCCGCTGCAAGCGTCAGCCTTCAGCGACTTTGGCTTGGTTCAGATG
>JALYFY010000492.1 GCA_030777385.1 Pseudomonadota bacterium
CCGTGACCTCGCCGGGGGGCGGCGTCAGGCCAAGGATGGCGCGGCCCGTCTGCGACTTGCCGGAGCCGGATTCGCCCACGATGCCGAGCCTCTCGCGGCCGAGCTGGAACGACACGCCGCGCACCGCCTCCACGGTGCCGGTGCGCAGATGGAAGCGCACACGCAGGTCTTCCACGTCGAGGAGGGGCGCGGTCATTTGGCGGCCTTCGGATCGAGCACGTCGCGCAGGCCGTCGCCGAGCAGGTTGAAGCCCAGGCTCACCACGAAAATGGCGATGCCCGGCATGGCGGCGACCCACCATTGGTCGATGAGATAGTTGCGGCCGGTGGCCACCATGGCGCCCCATTCCGGCGTCGGCGGCTGCGCGCCGAGGCCGAGGAAGCCGAGGCCGGCGGCGGTCAGGATGATGCCCGCCATGTCCAGCGTCACGCGCACGATGAGCGACGAGAGGCAGAGCGGCACCACATGGCCGAGGATGATCCGCGGGGTCGAGGCGCCCTGGAGCTTCACCGCCGCGATGTAGTCGCTGTTGCGGATCATCAGGGTCTCGGCGCGGGCGATGCGGGCATAGGGCGGCCAGGACGTGATGGCGATGGCGATGACGGCGTTCTCGATGCCCGGCCCGAGGGCCGCCACGAAGGCCAGCGCCAGGATCAGGCGCGGGAAGGCAAGGAAGATATCGGTGACGCGCATCAGCACCGTATCGACCCAGCCGCCGAGATAGCCGGACACGGTGCCCACCAGCAGGCCGATGGGCGTGGCGATGATCGACACCAGCACCACCACGAACAGGGTGATGCGCGAGCCGTAGACGATGCGCGAGAAGATGTCCCGCGCCTGGTCGTCCGTGCCGAGCCAATAGGTCTCGCTGGGCGGCAGGAGGCGCTGGGTGCGCAGGTCGCCGCCGGCGACCGGCGAGTAGGGGGCGATCACGTCGGCGAGCAGCGCCATGAGGATCAGCAGCAGGACGATCCCTAAGCCCAGCACCGCGAGGGGGTTCGACGTGAACGAGCGCCAGCCGAGATAGAAGCGCCCGAGGCGCGCCTGCCAGCGGGAATGCGGCTCCGGGGAGAGCAGCCAGGCCCGCAGGCCGGTGGGTTGAGACAGGACGGGAGCGCCGGCCATCAGCGGGTCCTCGGATCGAGCAGGCGGTAGAGCAGGTCGGACACCAGGTTCAGCAGCACGAAGATCGCTCCGATCACGAGGGTTCCGCCGAGCACCGCGTTCATGTCGGCGTTCTGGAGGGAATTGGTGATGTACTGGCCCAGTCCCGGCCACGCGAACACCGTCTCGGTGAGCACGGATCCTTCGAGCAGGTTCGCGTAGGACAGGGCGATCACGGTCACCAGGGGCACGGCCGCGTTGCGCAGCGCATGGCGCCAGATCACGCGCATCTCGGAGAGGCCCTTCACCCGCGCGGCGATCACGTATTCCTGCGCCAGCTCGTTGAGCATGAAGGAGCGCGTCATGCGGCTGATATAGGCCAGCGAGAAATAGCCCAGCAGGCAGGCGGGCAGGATGATGTGCGACACCGCATCCCAGAACGCGTCCCACTGACCCTGCATGAGGGTGTCGACGAGCACGATGCCGGTGACGGGGGTGTAGAGATAGGAATAGGTCACGTCGATGCGGCCCGGCCCCGCCACCCAGCCGAGCTTGGCGTAGAAGAGCAGCAGGCCCATGAGGCCGAGCCAGAAGATGGGAATCGAGTAGCCGGCAAGGCCGAGAAACCGCACAATCTGGTCGATGAGGCTGCCGCGCCTCACGGCGGCGAGAACGCCGAGCGGGATGCCGATGATCGTGCCGATCAGGGTGCCGAGCGTTGCGAGCTCGAAGGTGGCCGGAAAGGCGTTGGCGATATCCGTCATCACCGGGTTGGTGGTGAGCACCGAATTGCCGAAATCCCCGGTGGCCGCCTTCTTCACGTAGATGAGGAACTGCTCGATCAGAGGCCGGTCGAGGCCGAGCTCCTGGCGGGCGCGCTCATAGACATGCGCGGGAGCCCGATCGCCGACGATGGCGATGACGGGATCGATGGGAACGACGCGGCCGATGAAGAAGGTGACCGCGACCAGCCCCAGCAGGGTGGTCGCCAGCACGAGGACGAACCGGGCGATGTTGTTCAGGGATGAGCGGAGGGCGTGACGCCCTCCGCCCGCATTCATCGTTGCCGATGCCATCGAACGGTTAGTTCTTCTTGGCTTGCGCCACGCTGTTCATGTCGAAGGACGGGCCGATCACCACCCCTTCGACGTTCTTGCGCAGGGCCATCACCTCGATCTGCTGAAGGAACGTCACGAAGGGACCGTCCTTCAGGACGGCTTCCTGCAGCTCCTTGTACATCTGGGCGCGCTTCTCTGGATCGCGCTCCATCACGGCGGCGCGGGTCTTGGCGGTCAGCGGCCCCGGATCCCAGGAGTTGCGCCACGCGAGCGGCTTAGCCTTGGCGTTGTCCGAGTTGTCGTCGTTGGCCGCAAAGGTGTCGGCGTTGGTGTTCGGATCCTGATAATCCGCGCCCCAGTTGCCGATGTAGATGTCATGCTGGCGGGCGCGGTACTTGGTCAGGGTCTGCTTGCTGTCGCCGGGAATGATCTCCAGCTTCACGCCGGCCTGAGCGAAGGTGGTCTGCATGGCCTGGGCGATGCCCGTGATCTCCGGGGTGGAGCGGGTGTCCATGGTGACGGTGAAGCCGTCCTTGAGGCCGGCCTTGGTCAGCAGATCCTTCGCCTTGGCGACGTCGAGCTTGTAGGGATTGTCGTTGATGGCGCCGAGGAAGCCCTTGGGCAGAAAGGCCTGATGGACCTCGCCCTTGTTCTTCATGATCGTGTCGGCGATGGCCGAGTAGTCCACGAGCCATTTCAGGGCCTCGCGAACCTCGGGCTTGGCGAGGTTCGGGTTCTTCTGGTTGAGGCCGA
>JALYFY010000493.1 GCA_030777385.1 Pseudomonadota bacterium
GTGCGGACCTGTTCCTCATTCGCCCCTGGGGGTGGTTCCCACGGTTACCGCGGTTACCAGCGAGCAAGGGACGAGGCTCACTCTTCGTCCCCGTCCTCCTCCCGATCCCTAACAGCGTGATAACCGCGAGAACCGTAGTGACCGGGGTCTAGTGCTCGATGAGATCTGAAGCGAGGGGTAGAGACTGCGGGGTTTGATGCGGGCGTTCTCGGTTGTGAACTGCCACTGGACGCGGGCGGAGCAAGCGTTACGCCTGTGGTCCCAGGCCGCGATCTGGCGCTTGAGCGTGTGCTGATGGGCGATACGGCGTGAGAGGCACTGCCGCCCCAGCGCACTCAGCTCGATCTCAGCGATGTTCAGCCACGAGCCGTGCTTGGGCGTGTGGTGGATCTCAATCCGGTCCGCCAGACGCTTGGCTTCCTCGGGCGGGAAAGCCTCATAAAGGCTGGCTGGCGAATGGGTGTTGAGCTGGTCCATGATCAGCACCAGCTTCTCCGCTTCCCGGTAGCGCCCGTCCAGAAGCGAACGAATGAAGCCCGCCCAGTCCGTTCGGCGGCGATGCTCGGTCACATCGATGTGACGCCACCCGGCCAGCGGCTCGCAGGCCAGGAACAAGCTCGCCACCCCGTTGCGGGTGTACACGTGATCAACGCGCTCCACCGAGCCCGGTCGGGGCGGCAGCGGCTCTCTGGTCTCGCCGATGAGCTGCTTGAAGGTTTCGTCCACGCACACCACCGGGCGCTTGGGGTTGTACGGGCGGTGGTAGACCTCCAGCACGTCCTCCATGTGGAAGACGAACTCAGCCGAGGGCTTCTCAGAGATGCACCACATCCGCCTGCGGTGCGGTGGGAGGGCGTTCTTTTTTGAGGGTCTGGCGCACGGTCTCGTAGGAGAGCGTGTCAACATAGGTCAGCTCCACCATGCGCCGGGCGAGCAGACGTAAGGTCCAGCGCGCCTGTTCCTTGGGCGGCGCTGAGCAGGCCAGCGCGATCAGGTGGGCTTTCTGCGCCCCGTCGAGCTTGCGCTCATAGGTGCGCGTCCCCGTGCGGTAGGTTCGCAGCGCCGCCTGCAGGCCCTCCTCGACAAAGCGCTGGCGCAGCCGCTCAAGGGTGGCGACGCCTGCATGGAAGGCTTCGGCGATGCGCACGTCCGACCAGCCTGGACCGTCGTCGGCCTCATCCGCCATGAGCAGGATCTGGGCGTGCTTGAGACAGCGCACGTCGGCCTTGCCTCGGGACAGCAAACTCTCAAGCTCCGCTCGCTCCTCTGCTGTGAGCGTCACCCGATCCTTCTTGGGCAGGGCTGGCCTCCCGCCGGCAGCGACCCCCACCAACAGCAAAACGCCAAACCCCTCGCTTCAGATCTGATCAAGCACTAGGGTGTGTTTTCGAACTCGTAATGTGGAGCAACGGTATCACTGGAATGTGCCGAGGACTGCCCTGGCCTCGGCGAGGTCGGGCGTGTCGAAGCCCTCTGCGAACTGGCCATAGGTCGCCTGCAGCAGTTCACGCCCCTGCTCGTGACGGTTCGTCTCCCTGAGCCAACCCGCAAGTCCCGTTGCTGCCCGCAACTCCAGCGTCAGGGCACCTTGCTCGCGCGCCAGCTGCAGGGCACGCCGATAGCCTTCGTCGATCCCTGGGTGCTCAGAACCCAACCTGCGCAATGCCTCGGCTCTCAGGCGATGCAGGTCCGGCATGAACATCAGCTGCTGAGTCTCGACCGACAGCTGCTGCACCTCGTCGAGAAACTGCAACACCCGCGCAGCTTCGCCTGTTTCGAGCCGTGCGCCGGCGACCAGCGTCCCCAAGAAGGTCAGATAGGCCCGCTGCTTGGCCTCGAGCAGTTCGCGGTACGCCGCTTCCATCTGATCGGCGCCGCGACCCGGCTCTCCCAGCCGCGTCAGAGCCCAGCCACCGATAATCCGGGCCAGCCTCGCCGGGAGCACGAAGTTGTTCCTTTCGGCCATATCCGCCAGCGTCTCGGCACAGGTCCGCGCGCGTTGAGCGTCGCCGACCATCACTGAGAAGAAGCCGATGTAAAACAGGCCAATCGCCAGGCTGTAAGGGTGGCCGAGTGCGCGACCAAGCCGGATCGCCTCATGGGACACAGCAGCAGCACGGCCAGCAAAGCCCGCCTGCCACAAGGCGCAGGCGCCGGTGCCACGCGCGCAAATACCGGGATCGTGCGCCCCGTAGACCGCAAGATGGCCGCGGTGCTGCTCGAAGTCGTAGAGCGCCAGGCCATGCTCGACATCGTCCCGCGTTACCGCCACTTGCCCGCGCAGAAAGACAGTGGTCCAGCGAGCATGACGGGCCTGTAATTGCATCTCGTAGGTCCCGACACGCTCGGCCATGCCGACCAGGTGGTCGGCACGCTCTGACGCTGCGGAAAGCTCCCCGGAC
>JALYFY010000494.1 GCA_030777385.1 Pseudomonadota bacterium
TGTTGACGATAGACAATTCCAACCGCAGCTTTGGGTTCGATAGGAGAACACAGATGCCGTTCAATCCAGCCTCGCGAGCTCTGTCCCGCTTTACGGTCCTGGACCTGTCCCGGGTGCGCTCGGGACCGACCGCCGTGCGGCAGCTTGCCGATTGGGGAGCGAACGTCATCAAAATCGAGATGCCGGAGGCGGTGGAAGCTGGGGAGAAGCCGGGCGGGCCGCGCCATGGTCCCGACTTCCAGAACCTTCACCGCAACAAACGCGGCCGGACGCTCAACCTCAAATCCGAGGCCGGACGCAATGTTCTACGCCGCCTCGTGGCGCAAGCCGACGTAGTGGTGGAGAATTTCCGGCCTGACGTAAAACATCGCCTCGGCATCGATTATGAGAGCCTGAAAGCTGTCAACCCCCGTCTCGTCTATGCCAGCATCTCGGGCTTCGGGCAGGACGGGCCCTATCGCGAGCGGCCAGGCTTCGATCAGATCGCGCAAGGCATGGGCGGGCTGATGTCGATTACAGGCCAGCCCGGCGAGGGGCCGATGCGGGTCGGGATCCCAATCGCGGATCTCGCGGCCGGGCTCTACTGCGCCTGCGGCGTCCTCGTGGCCCTCTTGGCGCGCGAGGAGACCGGGGAAGGCCAATGGGTCCAGACTTCCCTCCTGCAGGCGCAGATCGCTATGCTGGACTTCCAGGCCACGCGCTGGCTCATCGAGGGCGAGCGGCCGAAGCAGGCCGGCAACAACCACCCCACCATGATCCCGACTGGAGTGTTCCGCACCGCAGACGGCTACATCAATATCGCGGTCACCGGCCAGGTGATCTGGGAGCGGTTCTGCCGCGCGATCGAGCGCCCGGATCTCATCACGCATCCTGACTTCAAGACTGCCGCGCTGCGTTCTCGCAACCGGGACGCCCTCGGAGACGAGATCAACGCCGCGCTCGGGCAGCATGAGAGCGCGACGTGGATCGCACGCTTCAACGACGCCGATGTTCCCTCCGGACCGATCTACGAGATTGACGAGGTCTTCTCCGATCCGCAGGTGCAGCATCTCGGCGTCGTCCAGAGCATCGAGGCGCCTGCGCTCGGCCGCACCATCTCGCTCTTGGGCCAGCCTGTGGTGCTCAGCGGCACGCCCAGCACGCTGACCGCACCGCCCCCGGAGCCCGGCGAGCACACGGACGAGATCCTGGCACAGTGCGGGTACTCCACCGAGGACATCGCAGCCTTGAGGCGTGAGGGCGCGGTGTGAGGCGGGGTTCGAGGTGTCCGAGCCTAGAGGGGCCCGGCACTTGAGGCACCATCCGAGCAGATATGTGCTGCGGCGCGCCCGCACGGTGCGAGCCAACGTTTAAACGAGCGGACGTTCAGGGAGAGAGCATGCGCACCGACAAGATGATCGCCGAGAAGTCCGACGGCATCGGCTGGATGATCTTCAACAACCCGGAGCGGCACAACGCCGTGTCGCTCGACATGTGGGAGGCTGTGATCGACATCATTGCGGATTTCGAGCACGACGAGGCCGTGCGCGTGGTTGTGGTGCGCGGGGTGGGCGAGAAATCCTTCGTGTCGGGCGCCGACGTCTCGAAGTTCGACGATGAACGTGCTGCGCGGAATGCGGTGCAGCGCTACGACGCTGTAACCGAGGGCGCCTACTCCTCCCTCCGGGCATCGTCGAAACCTACTATTGCGATGATTCAGGGCTACTGCATCGGTGGCGGAGCCAATCTCGCGGTGTGCTGCGACCTGCGGATCTGCAGCGACACGGCAAAGTTCGCGATACCGGCTGCGCGACTTGGCCTCGGTTACGGCTATACTCGCGTACGTCGGCTGCTCGACGTCGTGAGCCCGGCCTTTGCGAAAGAAATCTTCTTCACCGCTCGCCAGTTCGGTGCCGAGGACGCGCGGATTATGGGTCTTGTCAACAGGGTCCTCCCGCAGGGCGAGCTCGAAGCGTATGTGACGGATTACGCGCGCCAAATCGCTGCAAATGCGCCGCTCACAGTCTCCTCGATCAAGCGAATCGTCGGCGAGGCGCTCAAGGATCCGATGGATCGGGATCTCGCGCTGTGCGAGCGGCTAGTTCGGGAGTGCTTCGAGAGCGAGGACTATGCTGAGGGCCGTCTCGCGTTTGCGGAAAAGCGAAAACCCAGCTTCAAGGGGCGTTGATGGTATCTCGTCTCCCCCACGCGCTCTGAACACAGTCTTCGAGATCGAGCGCCGGCAGGCTGGCGAGTTACGCCAAGACTGCGACCTCTGGGGTAGAGGCCGGGCCCAGGCTCTGTCACACCGGAGAACGTAAGCGGGGGCATGGCGTCCCGCTACGACGCCGAGCGGGGCGCAGCAAGGTCGCCGAATGTGACAAGCCCCCGGCGTGCAAGCCCTCGCCATCATGGCCCATGCCTTGCTGCTCCGAGACGGCGCTCTCCTTGCAGGTCTTGCGGTCGAAGCTAGGCTT
>JALYFY010000495.1 GCA_030777385.1 Pseudomonadota bacterium
TCTCCGGGTAGAGCTTGGACATGTCTCGCCCCACCATCAGGCGCGCCATCTCCAGGGGCTCAAGCCCTTCGATGTCGCGGGTGGCGATGTGGCGCCCGTCACGCAGCACGGTGACGCGGTCGGCAACCGCCTTCACCTCGTTGAGGCGATGGGAGATGTAGAGCACCGCCACACCCTGCGAGCGCAGCTTACGGATGATCTCGAACAGGCTTTCGGCTTCGATCGGCGTCAGAACGGCAGTCGGCTCGTCGAAGGCGACCACCTTGTGCGGCACGAGAAGCGCGCGGGCGATCTGCACGAGCTGCCGGTCGGCGATGGAGAGGTGGCGGACCTCTCGGTCGGGATCGATATCGGTGCCGAGCTCATGCAGGATGGCGTGCGCCCTCTCGCGCATGGCCGTGTCGTTGACGAAGCCGAAGCGCCTGATCTCGCGGCCGAGAAAAAGGTTCTGCGCCACTGTCAGGTCCGGCGCGAGCAGGATCTCCTGGTGCACGAGGACGATGCCGTGGGCTTCGGCGTCGACAGGACCTGTGAATGTGATCGGCTGGCCGTTCAGATGCAGGTTGCCCTTGGTGGGCGGGATGTGGCCCGACAGGATGCGCATGAGGGTCGACTTGCCCGCGCCGTTCTCGCCGATGACCGCATGAACCTCGCCGGGCTTCAGATCCAGCGAAATGCCGCTCAGGACCTCGATGGGTCCGAAGGATTTCGAGATGTTCTCTGCGCGAAGAACGGAATCCATGAAGTGCTCCGGATGAGCGGCATCGCCCGCGCTCGCCTTGGCGATTGCGGCATCGAAAACGGCAACGGGTGAAGATCAGCTGGATGAGGCGTGCGCTGGCATTCGTTTCCTCCTGCTTGTCGGTTCGTCCTCTTCCGGGACTTTTTAGAATCTAGAGCATCGGACCCAAAAGTGGACTTGCACTTCTGGGTCCGATGCTCCCTTTTCACACAGTGCATCGCTCGGAGCGGAAAACCGGGTCCACTTTTCCGCACGATGCGCCAGAGCTGTCGAAACGCTCGACAACCGCCCTATGTAAACGATTACATGCAACTTTACCGAAACGAGGGCTTCTGTCAAACAGAACCATCGTAGGGGGAGATCCATGGACGAGGCGGGGCAGGGAGACGGGCCTGAGCAGGACGCCGTGGCGATCCGTGCCGCGCGGATTCATGACGTCGCGCGGCTTGCGGATGTTTCCACCGCCACCGTCAGCCGGGCCCTTGCCACGCCGGAGCGTGTTTCGCCCGAAGCGCGTGCGCGCGTGCTGGAGGCCATCGCCAAGACCGGCTACGTGCCCAATCCGGCTGCCCGCACCCTGCGCTCCCAGAAGACCTATATGGTGCTCGTCGTCCTGCCGGACCTGTCGAACACGTTCTTCTCCAAGATCCTGCGCGGCATCGAGGAAACCCTGTTCGAGGCCGGCTACGGCATGATCATCAGCGATCTCGACGGCTCGCCGGCAAAGGAGGCGCATTTCGCGGCGTTTACGGCGGCAGGCCGTGTGGACGGCGCCATTCTGCTCAACGGGCACCTGTTCGGGCAAAGCCGGGAGGGGGAGGGTCAGCCTGCCAGGATCACGATTCCGCTCGTGGCCCTCTGCGAGGCGATTCCCGGAGCCGACATTCCGCAGATTGAGATCGACAACCGGTCTGCCGCCGCCCGCATGACGCAGCATCTCGCCTCCCTCGGCCATCGCAGCATCGCTTATGTGAGCGGGCCGTCCAGCAACGTGCTGGAGCGCGAGCGCTTTCATGGCTTCAGGGATGGGCTGGCGGCGGCGGGCCTGCCGTACGATCCCGCTCTCGTCATTCCGGGCGACTACACGATCGAGGCCGGGGTGGCGGCAGGCGAGGATCTGGTCGGCCGATCTGCGCGCCCGACGGCGGTCTTCTGCACCAGCGACGAGATGGCCATCGGCCTCATGCGAACGCTTCTGTCCGCCGGGTTGAGGGTGCCTGGGGATATCTCGGTTGCAGGCTTCGACGATATCGAGTTCGCTGCGGTGGCCGAGCCGTCGCTGACCACGATCCATCAGCCGCGGCGGGAATTGGGGCAGGCTGCGGCAACCGCCCTGATCGATCTGCTGCAAGGGCGCACGACGCCCAAGCGCATCCGGCTGGACACGGAGCTGGTCATCAGGGACAGCGTTGCGCCGCTTGCCCGCTAGGCTCAGAACATCGAGAAGGCGCCGACGAACAGCACCAGCACGAGACCGATGAAGCCGACGAAGCCGTAAAGCGCCTTTCGGGAGCCGGTGTTTCGGTGAGCGTAGCCTTCCTTCTCGCCGCTGTTCTTCCAGCGCTCCGTGCTCTCCTGGTGTCTGGCAAGGTCGATCTGCTCCGGCCGCAAGGGGGTGCCGCCTGCTTCCTCATCGGTGCCGAGAGGGGAGAGGCCGGGATCGAACACCTCGTTCTTGTCTCCCGTGCGGCCGCTGTTGATGTCGCCTTTCAGCTGCGCCGTGGTCGAGCCTTTGTTCATCGGCGGCTCATCCATCGGCTTGATCGTCTGCGTCCGAGGAATGTCGGTATGGTTGGGGTTGTCTGAACGGGTGGTCACTGCACTCTCCCGGGCTCCGCTGATGGGGAAACCATCGGGATCACGCGAGGTTCCTGAACCTCCAGGTGCGGTCGTAAGAGCCGCACATCCCTGATCAGGCAAGAAAAAAGGCCGTTGTTGCCAACGGCCCGAAGTTTAGGGAGGAAACGCCCAAGAAGGGCAGCAGCACCGCAACGCCAATCGCCGTGCTGCACTGCAATAATTAAAGGGTGCACGGGCGGGTTTCAAGCTTAAAAGGTCAGCATCGTTGCCCAATTTTGCGCCGCCCTCTGGCACGGGCAAACACGGAGAACTGGACATCGAGGATTGTCCGAAGGACACAATGAAGGCACGCACGCTGCCCCATGAGGTCCCGGATGCCGAAGCTGAACGCCGTTCTTGAAACCGCGCTCTATGTGGATGACCTGTCTCGCGCCAGGGGGTTCTACGAGGGCAGCCTCGGCCTGCCGGTTCTTTTTGCAAACCAGCGCATGTGCGCT
>JALYFY010000496.1 GCA_030777385.1 Pseudomonadota bacterium
AGGTGAGCACCGCGTTCTGCACCTGGATGTTCTTGAAAGCTTTCAGGATCGGCTCGGAGGGTGCGCCGCCGCGGGTGCGGAAGTGCCATTGCAGGTAGCCGATCCAGAGCACCAGTTCGGCAATCGCGGCGGCGCGCGGGTTCAGTTCAAGGCCGAGGAACTGGTGCGGATCGACAGTGTGCGCCTCAAACCCCGTCAGCACCTCCTGTCCGCCGAGATCGACGAGGGCTTCGAGCACTTCGCCCTCAAGCCGCTTCATCAGTTCGAGGGACACATAAAGGAAGTTGCCGGTGCCGCAGGCGGGGTCGAGCACCTCCGTCATGCACAATTTGTCATGAAAGGAGCGCACCTCGTCGGCCGCACCCTTCAGGTCGCCTGCCTCCCGCTTGGCTTCAGCGACGGACTGCACCTGCCGCCAATCCTCCCGCAGGGGCTCGATGACAGTGGCGACCACAAGGCGCTCCACATAGGTGCGCGGGGTGTAGTGTGCGCCAAGGCGCTTGCGTTCGTCTTTGTCGAGAGCCTGTTCGAGAAGCGTGCCGAAAATGGCAGGCTCCACCTCGCGCCAGTTCTTCCCGGCAGCGACGGCAAGCTCGCCGATCTCCTCAGCCGCCAAGGGGAGGGCGCGCGCATCGGCAAAGAGGTTGCCGTTGAAGCGCAGAACCCGCTCGCGGATCGAGGCCGCAAAGGCGCCCGCATTCATGCTGCGCCAAAGATCCTCCACGAGCGGCACGAATTTCTTGGGATCCTTACGGCATTCCTCCAGCAGCCCCTTGAACGATTCCTCCGGCAGAAGCCCAACATCCTCCGCGAACATGGTGAAGAGGCAGCGCATGAGGAAGAGCGCCACATCCTCGGCCGGATAGCTCTTGGCCTCGAGCACCTTGGACACGGCAGCCAAGCGCTCCGCGATTTCGCGGGTGGCCTTGGCGGCGATGCGGGTGGGATCGAGCGAATGCGGATCGAGCCAGATGCGCTGCAGCCGCTCGCGCACATCGGCCCTGCGCAGGTCCTCCAGGTAGATGCGAAAGCCTTGGCGGTCCGGGAACTGGGTGTAGTTTTTGCCTTGGCCTGAGAAATCCGCGAACACCTCGATGCAATGACCCACATCGCACACGAGGATGAAGGGCGGCCATCCGTGGGATGTGGGCAAGGCGCGGGCGTAATCCTCCGCCTGGCGCTTGGCGTTCTTCATCAGTGCGTCCCAAGCTCGGTCTGCGCCGCGCTTGCCGCGTTTCCCGTCCGGCAGCCCGGATCCGAACAGATCGGCCGCTCCGGCGACTTCCTTCTTGCCGCCCTTAAGACGACTTTGCTTAGCCTCCAGCACGAAGGAGCCGCGCCTGTAGAGATCTATACGACCAAGGCTCTTCTCGTCGTCGCGCTGCTTCTGCACGACGCGTTCGAATACATAATCGTTGTTCTCGTGAGTCGCGTCGGCAGCCTCGGGTTCCGGTAGATTGAGCAACCGGCAAAGCCTGATCAGAAAGAGCTGGTAGTTGGCGCGTTCCTGCCCACCCTCGCGCCCCTGCCAGTAGGCGATGAATTGGTCTACTTCTGTTTGGGATGGGTCAGGCGGAAGCGATAGGGTCATATAACGATATCATATTTATAAAACATGATACCTTTATCGAACAATCGACGGTTGTGAAGTACTTTCTTCCTAGTCGAAGAGGCGGGTGTCATCCCCGGCGAGCCACAGGCGAGGGAAGGGGATCCACCCGCACGCTCGCCGCCATGGATTCCCTTCCCCTACGATGGCTTTCGCCATCTCCGGCCGGGAATGACAGGTTAGGGCAGCAGGGTTGTTCCTGTTTTGTTCTTGACAATCCTCCTAATCTCGGCTATATCGTTGCTTAGACCTGTTCCTATCGAGGGGCGCGCTCGCGAGGCGTCGCAGTGTGGGAGCAGGCACGGTCCCGTGACATGGCCTCGCAAGCCGTGTTGACGGGAGGCCCTGGCGAGAGGGCGGAAGAGGGTTGGGCACAAGGCCTCTGCGAGAGTGGCCGCCTTGGGCCAACACCAAACCGACCACGCCAGTCCGCCTAAAAGAACCGTGCGCGAAGAGGCAGTTCGGCTCTTCCTTACACATATCACATCGAGCCGGGCTGCTGTCGCGCCACCCTCGATCCACTGACAGGCTCGGAGCCGAAACGGCTCTTGAGCCCGAAGGGTCATGCCTTCATTCCCCAAAATGTTGTTTCAGCCATTCATTGCATGAGGTTTCATCATGAGCCGTGTTCGCTCCAGCTTGGCC
>JALYFY010000497.1 GCA_030777385.1 Pseudomonadota bacterium
TTGGCATTCCACACGATCCAGGTCTCGACCGTGGTGGCGGCACATTGGATGTCGCCTGATTGGATTGCGAGGTGACGGCTGGCCTGTGGGACCTTCTTGATCGTGACGTCGAGGCCGTTCTTCTTGAAGATGCCAGCTTCCTTCGCAAGCGTCAGGGGCGCAAAGCCCGTCCAGCCCGAGATGCCGATGGCCACCTTCGTCTCCTGCGCCGAGGCGGAACCAGCCGCCAGCGCCAACACGGCCAAACCACCCAATACCGCCTTCATTGCAGCCTCCATCCTATCAGATCCCTTGACCCGTTCTGTCCCGACTGCGCCTTTTGGAAGGATTGTGCCTCGCGCAGGGTCGGGCGTTTTATCCGAGCGGCCGAATGGCACCATGCCCAAGCGGCAATGTCAAATGTATAGACATTTGAATCTGCCGCTGTTTTGGGCATTCCGTGCAAAAACCACGCTCTATTCTGGACCATCAGCCGCAATCTCGATGAGGATTGCCCGGCCTTGGCCTGAAAGCTGGATGAGGTCCTGCATCCCTTCCAGCATCAGCGTGTCAAGCACCTGAAGGGAATGAATGGTTGAGTCCAGGGTCACGTCGAAAGGACTATCCAACGCGACGATGAAGGCGGTTTTGGTCTCCTCGGACAGCAAGGCCGCGCCGGATTGCACGAACCTCGCCCGGTGCCGGAACTGCCTGCGCCGGGTCATCACGTTGAGGTCGCGGATGGGGCCTGACAGAAGCCGCCCGACAGTGATGTCCTCACCGGAGAAGGAGAGCTTGGGCGAGGCCTTGTCCAGTCGAAATGACACGCCCTCGACATCAAGTTCGATGCCAGCGCCCTCGACAACGACGAGCGTCCTTTCGATTTCCGGGAAGAGCGAGAAGGGCCCGTCGGATGTCACATCGGCCATGCTGATGCGCCATCCGAAGGTCTCGAAGGTTGAACCTTCCGGGAAAGCGGCGACCTCCGCGGTTGTGCCGCCTCCGTTCTTCCAGGGAACGCTAGTGAGATCCTGATTGCGGATGACGCGCGCAGGCATCGGCTCAGCCTTAACCGAGGCTCGGCAGGTTGAGGCCGAACTCGCGAGCGCAGTCGACGGCAATGTCATAGCCCGCATCCGCATGACGCATGACACCGGTTGCCGGGTCGTTCCACAGCACACGCTCGACACGCTTTGAAGCTTCCGGCGTACCGTCGCACACGATCACCATGCCAGAATGCTGCGAAAAGCCCATGCCCACTCCACCGCCATGGTGCAGAGACACCCAGGTGGCACCCGAGGCGCAGTTGAGGAGTGCGTTGAGCAACGGCCAATCGGAAACGGCATCCGAGCCGTCCTTCATGGCCTCCGTCTCGCGGTTCGGGCTGGCGACGGAGCCTGAGTCGAGGTGGTCGCGGCCGATCACGATGGGAGCCTTCAGCTCGCCCTTCGCTACCATTTCGTTGAAGGCCAGCCCAAGGCGGTGACGGTCGCCGAGACCTACCCAGCAGATGCGGGCGGGAAGGCCCTGGAACTTGATGCGCTCGCGCGCCATGTCGAGCCAGTTGTGCAGATGCTTGTTGTCCGGCAGCAACTCCTTCACCTTGGCGTCGGTTCTGTAGATATCCTCCGGATCGCCCGACAGCGCAGCCCAGCGGAACGGCCCGATGCCGCGGCAGAAGAGGGGCCGGATATAGGCCGGCACAAAGCCTGGGAAGTCGAAGGCGTTGTCGACGCCTTCTTCCTTGGCCATCTGACGGATGTTGTTGCCGTAGTCGAGGGTTGGTACGCCCGCCTTGTAGAAGTCCAGCATAGCGCGCACGTGCTCTGCCATGGATTGCTTGGCCGCATGCTCCACGGCCTTGGGGTCGCTCTCGCGCCTGGCTTCCCATTCCGCCAGTGTCCAGCCCTTCGGAAGGTAGCCGTTGATGGGATCATGCGCCGAGGTCTGGTCCGTCACCGCATCGGGGCGGATGCCGCGGTGGTAGATCTCCGGAAAGATTTCGGCGGCGTTGCCCAGCAGCCCGACCGAGACCGGCTTCCTGTCGCGGCAGGATTGTTCAACAATCGCCAGCGC
>JALYFY010000498.1 GCA_030777385.1 Pseudomonadota bacterium
TGATGGAAGAGAACCTGCGCCGTGCGCTCATCATCTCACGCGGCGATATGGTGACATTCCTCGATCATCCGATCAGCGCCGGCCTGCTCGCGGTGGCGCTTGTCATCCTCGCCCTCGCACTCCTTCCGACGATCCGGAAGGGACGGGACGAGGTCTTTGTTGAGTAGCGAGTGGCGCGCGTGCGGCGCCGGTAATCCGACAACACCAATCAACCAGGGAAGGAAATGCACATGAAACGAACTCTCTTTACTATCGCCGTGGCTCTCGGCTTCGTTGCGACGGCCGCACAGGCACAGGGCACCTATCCGACACGACCCATCACTCTCGTGGTTCCGTTCACCGCCGGCGGAACGACCGATGTGGTTGCCCGCTTCATGGCAGATCACATGGGCCGCACCCTCGGTCAGCAGCTCGTGGTCGAGAACGTCACCGGGGCCGGTGGTACCGTTGGCGTCACGCGGGTCGCCAAGGCTGAGCCTGATGGCTACACGATCCTGATGGGCAACCTGGGAACGCAGGCGGCGAGCGTCGGCCTTTATCCGAAGCTGGCCTATGATCCCCGCACCGATTTCGAGCCCATCATGAACTCGGCGTCAACGCCGATGCTCGTGGTCGCTAAGAAGGATTTGCCGGTCAAGGACTTCAAGGAATTCATCGCCTACCTGAAGGCCAATGCCCCTAAGATGAACTACGGCTCAGGCGGGGTCGGCTCGACCTCGCACCTGACCTGCCTGTTCATGGAATCCCTTCTGGGCGTGAAGCCGCAGCACGTACCATTCCGCGGCTCGGGTCCGGCATTGAACGCATTGCTCGGTGGCCAGGTCGATTACGTCTGCGACCAGACGGTCGCTATCGTGCCGACCGTCCAGGGAAAGCAGGCTAACGGACTGGTCGTCGCGGTCCAGAACCGCCTTCCGGTTGTCCCGGACGTGCCGACATCGGCAGAGCAGGGGCTGCCGCAGTTTCAGGCGACGGGCTGGAACGCGCTCTTCGCACCCAAGGGCACGCCAAAGGACATCGTCATGAAGCTGAATGCCGCCGCCAAGGCCGCCCTCAAGGACGAGACCACGCGCAAGCGTCTCCTCGACCTCGGTGCCGAGCTCCCGGACGAGGCAGGCCAGACGCCCGAGGCTCTCGCCCAACTCGTCAGCTCTGAAATCGACAAATGGGTCCCGATCATCAAGGGCGCAGGCGTGACGGGGCAGCAGTAGCAACTGACAACCGCGTGGTCGGCGGCCCTTACCGGGTCGCGGTCGCGGCGATTTCAAGCATCAGCCGCGACCGCGCAATCTCATATCGGCCTTTCAGGCACGCTTTACTGACGAACAGGACCTCACATGGCACAGGATCATAAGAAGCGGTATCGGCTGGCGGTCATCCCCGGTGATGGCATTGGCAAGGAAACGACGCCCGAAGGCGTGCGTGTCCTAGAGGCCGCTGCCAAGAAGTTTGGCTTCGACCTGCAACTCGACCACTTCGACTTCTCGTCCTACGACTACTACGCCAAGCACGGGCGCATGCTGCCGGAGGACTGGAAGGAGCAGATCGGCTCGCAAGATGCCATCTTCTTCGGAGCGGTGGGCTGGCCGGAGAAGATCCCGGATCACGTCTCCCTTTGGGGCTCGCTGCTCCAGTTCCGCCGCGAGTTCGATCAGTACATCAATCTGCGGCCCGTGCGGCTGATGCCCGGCGTGCCGACGCCGCTTGCCAACCGCAAGCCCGGCGACATCGACTTCTGGGTCGTGCGCGAGAATACCGAGGGCGAGTACTCCTCCATCGGCGGCAAGATGTTCCCAGGCACCAAGCGCGAGGTGGTTATCCAGGAAACCGTGATGACGCGCATCGGCGTCGACCGCGTGCTTCAGTTCGCCTTCGACCTTGCGCAGAAGCGTCCCAAGAAGCACCTGACCTCGGCCACGAAGTCGAACGGCATCTCGATCACCATGCCCTACTGGGACGAACGTGTGGAGGAGATGGCCAAGAGCTATCCGGACGTGAAGTGGGACAAGTATCACATCGACATTCTGACCGCTCATTTCGTGCTGCATCCCGACTGGTTCGACGTGGTCGTGGCCTCGAACCTGTTCGGCGACATCCTCTCTGACCTGGGGCCAGCCTGCACGGGCACTATCGGCATTGCGCCTTCGGGCAACATCAATCCCAACAGTGATTTCCCGTCGCTTTTCGAGCCAGTGCATGGATCGGCTCCGGACATTGCCGGGCAGGGGATCGCGAATCCCATCGGCCAGATCTGGGCCGGCGCCATGATGCTGGAGCATCTCGGCGAGGGCGAAGCAGCCGCGGCCATCGTCAAGGCGATCGAGGACGTGCTGAGCGAGCGAACCCTGCGCACGCGCGACCTCGGCGGCAATGCCGGAACCGAAACCACGGGCAAGGCCGTGGCCGACGCCCTAGGCTAGAGTGCCAAGCACAAAAGCGAACTCAGATCCTGACCGCAATATGGCAGCGGTCAAAGCAACAAGGACAAGACAATGAACAGCTACAGCATCGCAGCCGTCCCTGGTGATGGCATCGGCAAGGAAGTCATTGCCGCCGGGGTCGAGGTTCTCCAGGCGCTCGCGGACCGCGACGGGGGCTTCAAGCTCGACTTCGAGAACTTTGACTGGGGATCCGACTACTACAAGCAGCACGGCATCATGATGCCGGAGGATGGTCGCGAGACCCTGAAGAAGTTCGATGCCATCTACTTCGGCGCCGTCGGCGCGCCCGATGTGCCAGACCACATCACGCTTTGGGGGCTGCGCCTGGCCATCTGCCAGCCCTTCGACCAATACGCCAATGTGCGTCCGACTCGCATTCTGCCGGGCATCCAGGGCCCGTTGCGCAATGTGGAGGCGAAGGATCTTGACTGGGTGATCGTGCGCGAGAACTCCGAGGGCGAGTATGCCGGCCAGGGCGGCCGATCCCACCGGGGCTTTCCGGAGGAGGTTGCGACCGAGGTCACGATCTTCACCCGCGCCGGCGTCACCCGCATCATGCGCTTTGCGTTCGAGCTCGCGCGCTCGCGGCCGCGCAAGCTTCTCACCGTGGTGACCAAGTCGAATGCGCAGCGGCATGGCATGGTCATGTGGGACGAGATCGCGGCCGAGGTGGCGCAGGACTATCCCGACGTCACCTGGGACAAGATGCTCGTCGACGCCATGACCATGCGCATGACCCTGAAACCCGGTACGCTTGACACCATCGTGGCCACCAACCTGCATGCGGACATCCTGTCCGATCTGGCAGCAGCCCTGGCCGGATCGTTGGGCATCGCGCCGACCGCGAACCTCAATCCGGAACGGCATTTCCCGTCCATGTTCGAGCCCATCCATGGTTCGGCCTTCGACATCACCGGGAAGGGCGTCGCGAATCCCCTCGGGGCTTTCTGGACCGCCGCGATGATGCTCGATCATCTGGGCGAACCCGGCGCAGCCCAGCGGCTGATGAACGCCATCGAAGCCGTTACG
>JALYFY010000499.1 GCA_030777385.1 Pseudomonadota bacterium
CCGTGCGCCGCTACCGCCAGCGGGGCGGGGATTTTGCAGGCCTTGCCATCAACAAGGAGGGCGGCTCCTATCCAGCCCAGGCTTATCGCTTCCTGAACTTGAACGAGTGGTCGCGATTCTATGGTGATCGCGTCTTCGACCCCTTCAGCGCCTCGACCTATTTCGACCAATCGGTAGTGGAGCGGCCGAGCCTTCCCACGGGCAGGACTGACATCTCCAACGTCGAAAGCGGTGTCGGAACTGATCTGACCGCGCTCAATCTCACGATCCAAGGCCTTTTCTTGGATCCGCTTGCCGTCTCCGGCCGCATCGGTCGCATCGATCTGCTCCGGCGCCCCTTCCTTGACGTGGAAATCGGCGGCTCTCTCCTGCACCACAACGGCCGCATCGGGTGGGGGGCAGACGTGACGGTCCAAGGCTTCTCGAACGAGCCGCTTCCCACCTCCTTTACGGCAACCGCGAGCCGAACCAAGGCGAATGGGCGAGATCCCATCGACAAAGAGGATGTGGATAACGGTGCCTTCTTCGTTGGTGTGGCTCCTTCGGCCGCCGACCGCTTCCTAGTCTTCGGTGCCGGAGCCAATCAGGACCCGGCGCTCGCGCGGATTAGCACGCCCACAAACTTCTCCGAAGGAACACAGAACACCACGGCTGTGCTGGGCGGCGCCGGTTGGAGCCACAGCTTCGATGACCGCAATGTGGTGACGGCGGCCGTTTTCGGTCTGAGCGGTCTGGACCGACGCTACACCAATGCCGCGAGCGGCAATCTTCCCGGCTTCCTTGTCGGCGGCACGAGCTGGGAGCGCAACAGGACTGAGGGCGTCTCGGCGGCCTTGTCGCACATGATCGGTTTCGGCGATCTCACGATCCACTACGGCTTCGAGGCGCAGCGGGGACGAAGCATCGCCCGCACTGCCGGTCGCTCCTATGTCTATAATATCGCCAATGACTCGATCGACTTTGCCGATCTTAACGAGAGGACAGCCACGAGCTTCAAGGGCACGCGGCTTTATGCGGACGCATTCTGGCGCCCCTTCGACTGGCTCGAGGCGCAGGCGGGCATCGAGCGAAGCACCGTTGAGATCGATGATCGTCCTGGGGATGACGCGGTTTCGCCACGCCTGGGCATCGGCATTTCGCCCTTCGAGGGACAGTGGCTGCGGGCGGCCTATCGCCAGGATGTCGTTCAGCCCATCGCCTTCACCTTGGCTCCGGTGACCACCGTGAGCCTTGTTCCGAACGCTTTGCCCACGTCCCTTGGCGCGGACACCAAGACCCTGGCGCTGCGCTGGGATGCGGAATGGTCACCTCACGTCTTCACCTCCGTCGAATATCAGCGTCAGGATGCGACGAACCTCAGCCTTCCTTTAGCCTATACCTTCGACAGCATTGAGATCGAGAAGGCGCGCATCGAGCGGCTCGCTGCGACAGCCAACCTTTGGCTCACTCACGGCATCGGCGTGTTCGGCACTATCGGTACGATCTCGTCCGAGGTGAGCTCGGAGGAAGCGCGAGGCGCTGACGTGCCCTTCATCGCCGGCAAGTTCGCCCGGGCCGGGATGACATTGGTGCATCCAAGCCGCCTCAGGTTCACGCTGGCCGGAACCTTTGTGGGCGATATCACGGGCGACCTTGCAGGGCGCGAGATTGACGACTACTGGACGGCTGATGCTGCGCTCACTTGGGAAACGCCTGATCGGCGTCTTCTCTTCGGCTTGAGCGTGCTCAACATGTTCGACGAATACTACGAGCTTGCTCCCGATGTCCGAGGAACGGGACGCACCTTCGAGGCAAGTCTGAAAGCTAGGTTCTAGAGCCGGTTCAACTTAGAAAGGGTTATATCCGCATTTCCCGGATGGTGGTCCAGAACGCCTCCTTGGTTGCCGCCACCTTGCACAGCAGCGCTTTGCACTTGGCGAACGCCTCCTCAGTTAGGCCGGGGACCGGTCTGTAGAGTGACAGATCAAGCAAGGTGTCCCCAAACGCTCCGACAGCCTCTTCAACGCCGAAGCGCGTTTTGCAGCATTTCGCTAAGGACCAAAGGCCGCTCCTGGCACAGGGCGGACCTTAGCCGAAATTCCGCATTGGCGGCGTAAGCTGACCTTCATAGACAAGAGCTCAATGGCTCAGATCGAACCTTAGGACTTCTGGGTTGCTGCCGTCCAAGATCCATCTCTGAGCGAGTGGTCGGAGGCCTACCGCCACCTTGTGTATCG
>JALYFY010000500.1 GCA_030777385.1 Pseudomonadota bacterium
CACCGGCAAGGCGCCGGTGGTGCGCCGCTTTCCCATGATCCCCGGCGTGGATCTCGTGGGCACGGTGGAGGCTTCCTCGAACTCGGATTTCAAGCCCGGCGATGCCGTGGTGCTGAACGGCTGGGGCTTAGGGGAAACCCATCTCGGCGCCTACGCGGAGAAGGTTCGCGTCAAGGGCGACTGGCTGATTCCTTTGCCCGAGGGCCTGTCGCCCCAGCAGGCCATGGCGATTGGAACCGCAGGCTACACGGCGATGCTGTGCCTGATGGCCCTGGAGCGGCATGGCCTCCGGCCGGATCGCGGCCCGGCTATCGTCACAGGAGCGGTGGGCGGGGTTGGCTCCGTCGCCGTAGCGCTTCTGGCAGGCGCCGGCTGGCATGTAGTTGCCTCGACCGGACGGCCCGAGGAGGCGGATTACCTGAAGGATTTGGGAGCCGCCGAAATCCTCGACCGGAAGGAGTTGTCCGGCCCTTCCCGGCCGCTGGCCAAGGAGCGTTGGGCGGCTGGCGTCGATACGGTGGGCTCCACGATCCTCGCCAACGTGCTGTCGATGACCAAGTATGGCGGCGCCATTGCTGCCTGCGGCTTGGCGGCCGGCATGGATCTTCCGGCGTCAGTCGCGCCCTTCATCCTGCGCAACGTGGCGCTGCTCGGCGTCGATTCCGTGATGGCCCCCAAGGCGCTCCGGCTCGAGGCCTGGGGTCGCCTGGCGCGGGAACTCGATCACGGCAAGCTTGCCGCCATGACGTCGACCGTTCCGCTCGATGAGGTCTTGGAGGCGGGCGGGAGGATCGTCGAAGGGCGCATCAAGGGGCGCGTGGTGGTGGAGATCGGCGGGAGCTGAGCTATTCCACGGAGACGAGGGTGGAGGCTCTCTTGCCGCTGCCCTCGATCCATTTCTTCTGCTTGCCGATCTCGGCGGCCATGAAATCCATGAAGGCCCGCACCCGGGCCGACTGGCGCAGGTCGGGATGGGTCAGGAGCCACAGGCCTGCCGAGAAATCCGGGTTGATGTCCGACAGGCGAACGAGGTTGGGGCTTGCATCGGCGATGAAGCAGGGCAGGGGGCCGATGCCGGTTCCGGCCTCGACCGCCTCCGCAAGGCCAAGAACCGTGTTGACCTTGTAGACGATGTTTTCCGCAGCAACCCGCTCGCGCACGAACCGCGCCACCTTGAGGGTCGCGAGGTTATCCCCGAGGGCAACCCAGTGCCGGTCGAACAGATCGGCCAGATCGATGTCGCCCGGACCCTGCAGATCGGGAAAGTCCACCGCTCGGCCGTAGATGGCCCAGGCGATGGTGGCCACGCGCCGCCCGACCAAGGTTTCCGGCGGATCGTCCGTGGCGCGGATGGCCACGTCCGCATCGCGCTTCGACAGGTTCAGCGCCTGGTTGGCAAGCACCACGTCGAGCCGCATCTCCGGGCAGTTCTTGATGAAGCGGGCGAAGATGTGCGTCAGCATGTGGACGAGCAACGTGTCGTTGGTGGTCACCCGCAACTCGCCGGCGGGCGCCACCGCCTGGCCTGCGAGCTTTCGCGTAAAGGAAGTGACGTTCTCGTCCATCTGCTCGGCCAGAGCGGCCATTTCCTCGCCGGCGGCGGTGAGCACATAGCCCGTCCGGTGCCGCTCGAAGAGCTTGACCCCGAGGTTCTCTTCCATTTGCCCGAGACGCCGGAAAACCGTCGAGTGGTTGACGCCGAGGCGGTCGGCTGCACCGGCTAGGCCATTGGCCTCGGCGATGATCTTCACGAGCTTGAAATCGTCCCAGTCGAGATGCTGCTGTTTGGCCATCGGTTTGCATTCACGCAAGAGACACCCTGCATATCTAACACTGGTTTTGCAGACTGGAAAGCTTATCCTCCTGGCGTCACACAAACGTTGTGCGATGCCCTTCCAGCTTGCGGCAACGAGAGGCCTGGAAGCCGATCGCGCTCGTCAAATCCCAATCTGTTGGAGTTCACATGACCAAGGTTCTGGTTCTTTATTATTCGTCCTGGGGACACATCGAGCAGATGGCCTATGCGGCCGCCGAGGGTGCCCGCGAGGCTGGCGCCGAGGTCGTGGTCAAGCGCGTGCCGGAACTCGTGCCAGCCGAAGTGGCCGAGGCCGCGCACTACAAGACCGACCAGAAGGCGCCCATCGCCACCGTGGCCGAGCTGCCGGAATATGATGCGATCATCTTCGGCACGCCGACCCGCTACGGCACCATGACGGCGCAGATGAAGAACTTCCTCGACCAGACCGGCGGCCTGTGGGCGCAGGGCAAGCTCATCGGCAAGGTCGGTTCGGTGTT
>JALYFY010000501.1 GCA_030777385.1 Pseudomonadota bacterium
GCTGTGTCACACGCTGTGCGCGTTCACACGCTTTGCAAAAGCCTCGCCGTCCTTCAGTCCCATCTCATAGGCCTTGCGAATGCCTGCTGGATTGGTGATGTCGAACTGGCCGATGGGAACGGGCTCCGATGGCTGGATGTAGGTGCGGCCCTTCACTTGGGGAAAAGCGCGGTAGAGCCGGGAGAGGATCACCAGGGTTCTGCCGCCCTGCTCCTCGATCGGGAGCAGGGGTTCGGTCGGAACGTTGTCGACGAGCCCGCCATCGAGGGCCGCCATGCCGCCGATGCGGCCCACCGGCATGAAAGGCGGCACGCTGGCGCTCGCCATGAGTGCCGTCAAAAGCTCCTCCGGAGAGGCCAAGTCCTGCACCCGCACGAATTCCGGGCGGAAACCCAAAACCCGTCCGCCCCGTGGGTGAACGGGAGAGCGCCATTTCTTTTCGACCTGATAGGTCGCAATGCCCAGCGGAACCGCAAGGGACAGGGGAAGACGCTTCGGCTTGCGGGCAAGGCCGATCAGGATTTCAGGACCCTTCTTCAGGCGCTCCAGCGCGTGCTCATCGACGAAGTTCTCGATCAGGGTGCGATACATGAGCGAGACCGGCCACGGAGACCCTTCGCTGCGCCAGGCCCGCCATTCGAAGTTGCGGCGGCCAATGCTGCAGCCCTCCGCCACCATCTCGTTGACCTGTTGACCTAGGCCCAGGAGGCTGTAGCAGGCGGACCATGCACCTGCGCTGACACCCACGACCATGCTGGGCTTGAGACCGAGATGCGGGGCGGCTGCTTCCCAGAAGCCGCCCTGCCAGTAGCAGCGATTTCCTCCACCCGCGAAGGCCACTGCATCGAACATGGCGCCTACCGAGGTTTGGCGGGTACGGCGTTCTCCTCGGCCCGCGCCCGCTCCCGCCATGCAAGCACGATGCGCTCGAGATCCGCCAGATCTTGGGAGGGTAGCGCCCCGAGCGTGCGCATTACATAGGAGCGCTGCGCGGCAATGCCTTGGTTCGCCAGATCGCGTCCCTTGGGTGTCAGGTAGAGGGCATTGGAGCGCCGATCGCCGGGAATCGAACGTCGCTCCACGAGACCCGCCTCCACCATCCGGTCGAGCAGGCCCGAGACGTTGCCCTTGGTCACGTAAAGCCGCTCAGCCAGTTCCTGCTGGCTCATCCCCTCGCGCTCCGTCAGGGTGGAGAGAAGGTCGAACTGCGGGATCGACAGGCCCAGCGCCTTCAACTCGGCGGCAATTGCATTCCCAGCCCTGCGATTCAGCCGGATGAAACGAAACCAGATCCGCAGGGGATCGGCAGCTTCGATTGGGGCGGGGGCAGGGGAGGAAGGCGTCAAAGGCTGAGGCTCCTAAAGAGGCCGACAGTTTACAGGCAAACCATTCTCTGCGTCACCCCGAAGCCGAAGAACAGAAGGGTGATCCGCCCAACTTTCTGCAGGTGGAGGGAACGAAAAGCAAAGCTTGAGCTTTTTAGTCAACCCGCCCGGCTACCAGTCAATGCCTGAAAGCTTTGGAAAACAGGTGCCGTCCAAACAAGGCGTGCCTCTTCTTGCCCAAGAGGAGTGGCGCGCGCTCAAAGAGATTTGTAAGACGACCTGATGCGCCGTCTCATGATTGAAGAACCGTTCTCACGCCCGGCGAAGTGGTCCCCCAGGCTCGCATGGTTCGCGCTTGCCGTGACCATCCTGGTCGTGCTGATGATCCGGTTCAATCGGATCGATTACCAATCGGGCTTCATTGCTCTGGGAGCAGGAATTGCCATTGCGCTTCTCGCGGTGGGGTTGTCTCTCATGGGGTTCGTTCGCATCTGGCAGGAGGGCCGTCAGGGCCTGGGGAGCGCGATCAAGGGCCTGATCATTGCAACGCTGGTGCTGGGCTATCCCGCTTTCATGGGTCTGAAGGCCGCGACCCTACCGGCGATCAGCGACGTCAGCACCGATACGGAGGACCCGCCTTTGTTCTCCCGCTCCAGAGCAGCCCTTCAAGCGCGAGACGGCCGCGTTCCTCCCGACGTTTCCCCAGAAGCGCGCGAGATGCAGCGGGAGGCCTATGTGCAGATCGCGCCGTTGACGTTGGATATCGGCCCCGAAGAAGCATTCGCTCTCGTGCGGAAGGCTGCAGAGAACCTGGGCTGGCAGATCGTCGAAGCCGTGCCCCCGGGCGGGCGCGCCGGTTTGGGTCGGCTCGAGGCCGTCGACCGTTCGCTTCTGCTCAAGATGCCCAACGACATCACGGTTCGGGTCCGGCCGCGGGTCGATGGCACGAGGATCGACATCCGCTCGGCCTCCCGTTTCGGAAGCCATGATCTGGGCGCCAATGCGGAGCAAATCCGCGACTTCCTTGAAGAGGCTTCGAACCTGGCGATTGCGGTGCGCTGATCGGCCTGTCAGGCGATGCGGTAATCGCTGTCCAGGGCAGGCATGCCGTCGGTGGCCGCCTGTCCTTTGGCGACCAGATCCTCCAGATGGGCAAAGACCGACAGGCCTGCGGCTCCCAGAAGGGCCGGGTTGAGCCCCTGATAGATCGCTGCCACGATCTCCGGGATCTTTCGATCGCCCGCCTGCAACCGGTTGAGGATTGAGGCCTCCCGCTGGCGCCGGTGATGGATGAGCGCTCGCACGAAGCGCTGGGGCTCCTGTACCGGACCGCCATGACCGGGCCAATAGAGGGTTTCCTCACGACCTTTCAGCTTGTCGAGCGAAGCCATGAACTCGCTCATCGATCCGTCGGGTGGCGCGACAACCGTGGTGGACCAGGCCATTACGTGATCGCCGGAGAACAGCGCCTTCTCCTCCGGCAGCGAAAAGCAAAGGTGGTTGGCCATGTGGCCAGGGGTAGCAAGGGCCTGAAGCGTCCAGCCCGGACCCTCGACAACGTCGCCTTCGCCAAGCTCCTGATCGGGTGCGTAATCCTTGTCGGAACTGGCCTCGAGAGTGTTGACCTCGCCTGAGAACAGCGGACGGGCACTGCGATGGGGCGCACAGCCGACGATCCGGGCTCC
>JALYFY010000502.1 GCA_030777385.1 Pseudomonadota bacterium
CCTCCCGATCATGCGCAGCCGCCGCAGGGTCGGGCTTGCAGCGCTGCTCGACACTGAGGGCCTGGCGGGCGCGCCTGAGTGCTGGCACCTGGGCTATCTCGTCGGACCCCGCATCAATGCGGGCGGGCGCATCGGCGATGCGGCCCTGGGCTCAAGGCTTCTCCTGACCGACGATCCCGTCCAGGCAGGACTTTTGGCAACCGAGCTGGATCGCCTGAACCGCGAGCGCCAAGCCATCGAGGTCGTGGCTGTTGCCGAGGCCGAGGCTCAGGCCATGATGGCTCTCGAACGGATGCCGGATCAGCCCGTTCTCGTCACCGCTTCGGCGGATTGGCATCCGGGCGTCGTCGGCCTGATCTCCGCCCGCACGAAGGAGCGCTTCCGCCGTCCGGCTTTCGCCTTCACGCTCAACGCCGACGGCACCGCAACCGGCTCGGGCCGGTCCGTGCCGGGGGTCGATCTTGGGTTTGCGGTGCGCGCAGCCGTCGAGGTGGGTCTTGCGATCAAGGGCGGCGGCCACACCATGGCGGCCGGCGTGACGATCCAGGCGTCCGACCTGGAGCGATTCCTCGCCTTCATCACCGAGAAGCTCACCGAGCCGGTGAGCACCATGCGCCTGCGCGATAACTTCGCCATCGACGCGACGCTGACCGCTGCAGGGGCGCAGCCTGCCGTGGTGACGGCTCTGGAGCGGGCAGGGCCTTTCGGCTCGGGCCAGCCGGAGCCGATCTTCGTTTTTCCACAGCATCGTCTCGTCGAGGCGCGCGCGGTCGGCAGCGGAGGGCACATGCGTGTGAAACTGCGCGGGGGCGATGGCAGCACTATCGGCGGAATCGCCTTCCGTGCGGCGGGTCAGCCGCTGGGCAATGCCCTGTCCGAGGCGATGGGCAATCCGCTGCATGTGGCCGGAACGCTCTCCATCGATCGCTGGGGCGGCAACGAAAAGGTCGAGGTTCGCATCATGGATGTTGCACGGCCTGAATAATTCAAATCTGGTGCTTGCGATGCCTGCCGAACCCATCTATAGGTTCGCCCACTTCGGCGGCACCGCCCCGAATGACCCGCGCCCTTCGTCTATCGGTTAGGACGCCAGCCTTTCACGCTGGAGAGAGGGGTTCGACTCCCCTAGGGCGCGCCACTTCACCATCCTGAAAAATCATGTCGTTTGAACCATCGCAGATGGTGCTCCGGCGCGTATGCGAGGCGCCTAAGGCTTCAAGCGTATTCGCTATCGAACCGACGACATCCAGGAAACAGCGCGCGCTCAGACCGGGCTGCCTTTGACCTTGGTGACCATCTCCCAGTTGTCGCCGGCTGCAATCATGCAGGCTTTGCCGTCAGGCAGGGTGATCACCATCGTCCACGAACCGGACGAGGAAGCGAACACCTCCAGAACCTGGCCCGGCTGCGCCAAGCCCATTCCGACAGGATCTTCCTTGTACTGATCGGCAAGCAGTTTCACGAGCTGTTCGCGCGGGCCGCAGGAGGTTTGTGCGCCCGCTGACGAAGGCATGAGCGCAGCCATGGCGCCAAGAGCTGCAAAGAGAGCAATGGGTCGACGGATCATGACATGTCCCTAACGGTTGACCCGCAAGAACCCTTGGCGTGCGGTAAAACGCGCAGCCTCATGAAAAAGCTCCCCAAAAAGAGAGACAAACAAGCTGATCTTGGCCCCGGAAAATTGTTCTGCTATAAAGTGTCTTACGGGGCAACAATACTATGTGCACATTACGTCATCTGATTCAGAAGCTGACCATGCCGACGATCGCAAGCCGCAGGGAGCTGGTTCGGTACGTCTTGCTGGTCAACCTGTTTGCACTGGTGGTTGCGCTTTCGGTCGATCTCACCACCCAGCTGGTTTTCTTTACGTCATGGGTGGCCGTGGTGCGAACCTGCGTGATCACCGTCGTGACTGTTGGGGTGATCGCCACGCCTGTTGCCCTGGTCTTCGGGCGCGCGCAGCGGGAACTGCAGGCGTCCAAGCGCCGCCTGGAGGAGATCAGCCGGACCGATCCGCTGACCGGCCTGCCGAACCGCCGGGCCCTGCTGGAGGCCAGCGAAGCCCCGGCTCCGCAGACGATGGTGCTGGTGATTGCGGATATCGATCATTTCAAGTTCGTGAACGACAGGCATGGGCACCGGACGGGCGATCTCGTTCTGCAGATGATCGGCAACACCATGGCGGCCCATCTGTCGGATTACGGGCTGGTCGGCCGTCTGGGCGGCGAAGAATTCGCGCTGATCTCGTCCAACACGCCGGTCGAGCGTATCGTGGCCGTCATCGGCGATCTTCTGCGTGCCGTGGAAAGGACCCCGATCATCACCCCGGCGGGCGCGGTCCAGGTGACCATGTCGGCGGGCATCGCCGTTCGCGACCCCGCGAGGTCCTTCGAGACGCTCTATGCGGATGCCGATGAGGCGCTGTCCGAGGCAAAACGCCTTGGCCGGAACCAGATCAGGCTCTCGGCCCGAACGAAGGACTTCGTTGTGTCGGGTCGCGCTGCGGAGCCGATGAGCCTGGTCCAGGGCCTTTAACCGACAGGCTCTTCTCCGACATCATCATTTCGGAAAAGACGTGTATATGGGCGCGGCAGGCATTAGATTGAACCTGCCGCCCGCAAAGGCGTTTCCCCCGCCAAACTCCATTCCGAAGCTGATGCCCATGCCCCGCTACTTCTTCAATATCCGAGACGGCTACGACGTCGATGAAGACGACGAGGGAATCGAGTTTCCCGATCTGGAGGCCGCCCGCGCCGAAGCGCTGGCAACGGTCGAGGAGCTCCGGGACGAGCTGGCGGATGCAGGCAATATCGAGCTTGAAATCACCGATGAGACAGGCCGGCGTCTCCTGACGGTCCCGTTCTTCCGCGGAGCCCATGGGGGCCGACGCCGGTAGAGCATTGTCGGGCGGATAGGATCAGGCGCGCCGCCAAATACGCAGCCGGCGAAAGACCGGGGCTGTCCCTCTAAGTGGACGTAGCGCCAGAAGGCTTTTTGCGGAAAAGGGCATTGACCCGATTTGGACGGTCCCCGCCCGGACGATTGTCACTCCGGACCGCAGCGAAGGGGCCGGGGATCCATAACGCTGAGCCTGATCGTGGATCCCCTTCCCGGTCCTGCGGACCGCCGGGGATGACACCGGGGCCTACCCTCAATGTCATTCCCGGCCGCAGCACAGCGGAGGGGAAGGGAATCCATGGCGCTACGC
>JALYFY010000503.1 GCA_030777385.1 Pseudomonadota bacterium
CCTCCAAGAAACTGAGGCTCCTTTTCGGGGCCTCTTTTGTTTCGCCAAGGTTGCGCCACTTTGCGGCCCAGGTTGCGGGTAGGCTGCTGGCTCCGGAGCAAAGGAGCCCTGCCATGCGAAGCCTCAGCCTGCCGGCATTCCTGCTTGCATCGGCCGCGATGTTGGTGCCGATGCTGCTGTTCCTGGCCTATGCGGCAAGTATCCTGGTCTCGGGCCTAATTTTTCATTAAGGCCCCGCCGTCAGTGAGACTGCTGGTGCTTGAGCTGCTTCAGCAGTTCCAGGTAGGGCTGCTGTCTTTCGTGATACTTGGACAGCATCTGCCCTTTGATATAGTTCTTCTGCTCGATCTCGATCAGGCTGCGCTCGAGTTCGAGCATGTCTTCGCAGTGCCGAAACTCGATGTTGGTCAGCGTGCGGGCGACCCACAGTATCTTCAAGTCGATTTCGCTCAGCATTCCTTCGCGGGGAGGGCCGTTTCGGTGTTCCTCGTCGAACAGTGCTTTGATTGTTGGCATGGTCCCCCCGGATCATGGGCAGGTGTTAAGGAAATATAACCTCTGTGCTTGCTGGCGAGCAATAAGAGCTCTCGGCAAAGCGTGCTTAAGGCCGTGCGCTTCGTCGGTACCTCCAAGGAGGCATGAGGATCGCACGGCGCTGCCGATGACGGGCGGTGCCGTGAGTGACCCTTTTTAGTGCGGGCGATGCGCTTCAGGCGCCGGTAGATTGACCTCAAGTCCTCAGGCCTTGCGGCCCACGGACAGGGAGGCGTCTGGGATGGCTGAAGCGCGTGTTGGCGTTCGGGTTGCCGATGATCGAAAGAGCGTGACTGTCGAGATCGGTCCCGTCGGAGAGCCATCGTCTCCCGTGGCCTTGAACCTCGAGCAGCTCACCAAGGTCATCAACCTGCTGGGGCAGGCGCGACGCCGCATGATCGGCGGCTTGCCCGTCGAGCCTCTTGAGGGAAAGACGGTTGAAACCATCATCGATCCCATGTGGCACATCCAGGTCGCTCATATCGACGGATCGACCCTTGCGTTCGATCATCCTGCCTTCGGGCCGATCGCCTTTGCGCTCCCGCGAAACGACGTGGTGAAGATCGTGCGCATCTTAAGCGAACATCTTGTGTTTCCCCATGACCAGCAGGAGGAGCCGAGCTGAGACGATCGGCGGCCGGCAACGCCAGCCGGTCAGGGGCACGGCATTCACTCGGCCGGCGTCAGGTGCGCGGTCGGCGCCGGAGCGATGTCGCGAGCGGGGCGGAAGACGAAGTAGGCGAACATCAGCGTGGCGGCCAGGACCAGCAGCGATGCGATCCCCGCAACCGGATCGGCCGCCGTGTAGCCGAGATGGATGGCCGCGACGGCGACCGTCAGAATGACGGTTCCAACCGACCACAGGATCACTTGGACAAAGGCCATTCGGCTCATGTCGAGGGCGCGGCGGCGCTCGTAATACATGCCGAAGAGGAAGAGGGAGACGAAACCAAGCAGGTTCAAATGGGCATGGGCCGGCATGATCGAATGGTCCTGAGACGCAGCCATGCCGATGCCCATCGCCATGCCGGCAATGACGAACAGAACAGCAAGCCTGAAGCAGAGCGAAGACGCAGTCATAATGGGATCCTCCTGAAATTATTCCCTGGCTGATTGCTGTTGTTATTCTAGCCAAGCGGAGGATGTCCGATGTGCGTCAAATCACAAGGACTATTTGAGAGTAATTTGCCGCCTCGTTACAACATACAATAAGCAGCCGGGCAGATCAAAACATCGCAGCAGCGCTCACGAAAACGGCCCGCAGGTGCGGGCCGTTTGGGAGGGTTTGGAAATGAACCTAGCTGCGTTGCGACACCCGCTCCTTGCGGGACCCTGAAGCCTTATGCTTGCGCCGGCTGGCCTTCTTGCAGGATGGTCCGATGCGGGCCATCGCTACGTTCCTAGGGTTTGGGGCTGCCATTCGAATTCGGATCGGCGGGGTCGGTCTTCTCGAGACCTTTGCGCTGATCGTTATTGGTCAGGGTTCGGTCGCCGGCCGAGCCGGCGCCATGGCCCGAGCCG
>JALYFY010000504.1 GCA_030777385.1 Pseudomonadota bacterium
TGAATTCGGGGCGTGGATCGCGGCCAGGCTTTTCCAATTCGCTCAGGATGTCCTTGACGGTTGGAACGCCGAACTTCTCGTCCGTGAAGCTCTGGGGGTTGAGCTTCTTCAGGACGGCGCCATTGCCAATCACCACCTTGATGTCGCTCTTCGTGGCTTCCAGGATGCGTCGCACCACCGGATAGGCTTCCGGATGAACGCCGGAGGCATCGAGCGGATCGTCGCCGTTGGGAATACGCAGGAAGCCTGCCGCCTGCTCGAACGTCTTGGGTCCCAGGCCTGACACTTTGGTGAGCGCCTTGCGGGTCTTGAACGGTCCGTTGGCGTCCCGGTGGGTGACGATGTTCTGCGCCACCCAATCGCCGAGGCCCGATACGCGGGCGAGCAGCGGGGCGGAGGCCGTGTTGAGATCGACGCCGACCGCATTCACGCAGTCCTCCACCACCGCATCGAGGGAGCGGGAGAGCTTGTATTCGGCAAGATCGTGCTGGTACTGCCCGACGCCGATGGATTTCGGATCGATCTTCACAAGCTCCGCGAGCGGATCCTGCAGGCGGCGCGCGATGGAGACGGCACCGCGCAAGGACACGTCGAGGCCCGGCAATTCCTGGCTCGCATAGGCTGATGCGGAATAAACAGATGCGCCTGCTTCCGAGACCATGATCTTGGTGAGCGTCAGGTCCGGATGCTTCGAGACCAGCTCGCCTGCGAGCTTGTCGGTCTCGCGCGATGCGGTGCCGTTGCCGATGGCAATAAGCTCCACCCGGTGGACGCGGCAGAGCCGCGCCAGCGTCGCAACGGATTCGTCCCACTGGCGCTTCGGCTCGTGGGGGTAGATGGTGTCGGTGGCAACCACCTTGCCGGTGGCATCCACCACCGCCACCTTCACGCCGGTGCGGTAGCCCGGATCGAGGCCGAGCGTCGGGCGCGCACCTGCGGGTGCAGCCAGCAGCAGGTCGCGCAGGTTGCCTGCAAAAACCTTCACGGCCTCATCCTCGGCGAGCTGCCAGAGGCGCATCTTCATGTCGAGCTCGATGGAAAAGCGCAGTTTCGTGCGCCAAGCCCAGCGTACCGTGTCGAGCAGCCACTTGTCGCCGGGCCGGCCCTGATCGGAAATGCCGAAGGCAAGCGCCGTGCGGCCCTCGTAGCGGCTCACATATCCCGGCTCGGCGCTGCTCTTGTCCTCTTCCATGCGCAGATCGAGGATCTCCTCCTTCTCGCCGCGGAAGAGCGCGAGGATGCGGTGGGAGGGAAGCTTCGTCAGCGGTTCTGCGAAGTCGAAATAGTCGGCGAACTTCGCGCCGTCCGTCTGCTTGCCGTCGCGCACCTTCGAGGTCAGGCTGCCGCGCTCCCAATAGGTTTCGCGCAAGGCCCCCAGGAGTTCCGCATTCTCCGCAAAGCGCTCGACGAGAATGGAGCGTGCGCCCTCCAGGGCAGCTTCGGGCGTAGCGACTTCTTTCTCAGCGTTCACGAAAGCCGCGGCAGCCTGCTTCGGCTCGCGATGAGGTTCGCTCAGGAGCAAATCGGCCAGCGGCTCCAGGCCCGCTTCCCGGGCAATCTGCGCCTTGGTGCGCCGCTTGGGTTTGTAGGGCAGATAGAGGTCTTCCAGCCGCGCCTTCGTGTCGGCGGTGTTGAGTTGAAGCGCCAGTTCATCCGTGAGCTTGCCCTGCTCGCGGACGCTGTCGAGAATCGTCTTGCGGCGGTCTTCCAGCTCACGCAGGTAGCGCAGGCGCTCATCGAGCGTGCGCAGCTGAGCGTCGTCCAGGGTGCCGGTCGCTTCCTTGCGGTAGCGCGCGATGAAAGGAACGGTCGAGCCGCCGTCCAACAGCTCGATGGCTGCCTTGACCTGCCATTCCTGAACATTCAGTTCGTTGGCGATGCGCTGACCGATCGATAGCATGGAAGTCTCCGATAAAGCCTAAGGCGCGGCTTCTACGGTGCGGGAGGCTTTCGGGTCAACGGCCCGTTCACAGCGCCAGGGTCGCAGTGCCGATAGGGAAAGTCGATTTCCGATATTTCCCCTTGGCGGGAGGGGCCTTGCCGTATAGACCGTCCGGCCCCTGCCTGTCCGTTCGAGGCCGTCATGCGCAACTCCCACGATTTTTCCATCGGCGTCGATTTCGGCACGAGCAACACGGTCGTGGCCATCGCGGATCCGGAGGGCCATGTCGAGGCGCTGACCTTCGACCATGGCGGGGAGAGACTGAAGGTTTATGTGACGGCGCTGTGCTTCTGGGACGAGCGCCACGGCAACGGCCTGCGCACCGGGGTCGAGGGCGGTCCCTGGGCCATCGAGCAGTTCCTGGAAGGACTCCACGCACATCGCTTCATTCAATCCTTCAAGACGTTTGCGGCCAGCGCCACCTTCAAGGAGACCCGCATCTTCCGGGAGCGGTATGGCTTCGAGGATCTGTTGAGCGCCTTCCTGCGCACCCTCGTGCGGCATGGCGGCTCCCGCCTGGATTGGGGCACCGGCAACGTCATCATCGGCCGGCCGGTGCAGTTCGCAGGCTACAATCCGGACGACGATCTGGCCATGCAGCGCTACCGGGCGGCTTTCGGCAGGCTTGGCGCGGAGCATGCCCGCTATGTCTACGAGCCGGTGGGGGCCGCCTTCTTCTATGCCCGGCAGCTCGATCACGACGCCACTGTGCTCGTGGCGGATTTCGGCGGCGGCACCAGCGACTTTTCAATCATGCGCTTCTCGCGCACCAACGGAAAACTGGGGGCCGAGCCTTTGGGGCATGCGGGCATCGGCATTGCAGGTGACGCTTTCGACTACCGGATCGTCGACCGGGTGGTCTCGCCTCGCCTCGGCAAGGGCGGGCTCTACCGCTCCATGGACAAGATCCTGTCGATCCCCAACCACTACTACGCCAATTTCGCGCGCTGGAATCAGCTGGCCATGATGAAGGGCAGCGGCGACCTGAAGGAACTGCGCGAGCTTGCGCGCGTCGCGCTGGAGCCGGGGCCGCTCGAACAATTCATCGACATCATCGAGTACGATCTGGGTTTTGATCTCTACCGCGCAGTTTCCTCGGCTAAGGTTGCTCTGTCCGGCCAGGAGGAAACGGATTTCCGCTTCCAGGGCGAGGGCGTCGACATTCAGGCCCGCATCACCCGCACCGACTTCGAGGGTTGGATCGCCGAGGATGTCAACCGCATTGCGGGCACCGTCGATGAGGCGCTCGCCAAGGCCGGCGTACGGCCGGAGGAGATCGAAAGGGTGTTTCTGACCGGCGGCACGTCCTTCGTTCCGGCAATCCGCCGCCTGTTCGTAGAACGCTTCGGGGAGAGCCGCCTGACCTCCGCCGATCAGTTCGAGTCCATCGCCTATGGGCTCGCCCTCATCGGCCAAACAGAGGAACCGGGCCGCTGGGCTGTAGCAGGCTAGCCAAGCTTAAAATATAATTACGCTTGCCGGAGGGTCATAAAGGGTTTTATTTCGCAGTGCAGCAAGCGCGCCTGACGCGGGAGCCCCTTCCATGTCCCTGATCAATCCAGACGTCACCCCTGAGAAGGATTTTCCGCTTCGCGACGACATCCGGCTCCTCGGTCGTCTCCTGGGGGACACGATCCGCGAGCAGGAGGGTGAGGCGGCTTTCGAGATCGTCGAGCGCATCCGCCAGACCTCGATCCGTTTCCATCGCGAGGAGGATGAAGGAGCCCGGCAGGAGCTGGAGACGATCCTGAACAGTCTTTCGCGGGGGCGCACCAACCAGATCATCCGCGCCTACAGCTACTTCTCGCATCTGGCCAACCTCGCCGAGGACCAGCACCATGTCCGGCGCTCCCGCGCTCATGCCATGGCAGGCGCTCATGCGATGGCTGCTCCGGCTCCCCGCGAGGGAACGCTCGCACGGGCTCTCAAGCTCACGCAGGAGGCAGGCATCAGCCAGGCGGCCCTGCAGGCCTTCTTTGCCTCCGCCCTTGTTTGCCCTGTTCTGACGGCTCATCCGACCGAAGTGCGCCGCAAGAGCACCATCGACCGGGAGATGGAGATTTCCCAGGTTCTGGCGCAGCGGGACCGCCAGCACCTGACGCCGGAGGAGGAGGCCACGAGCGAGGAAGCCCTGCGCCGCGCCATCCTCACCCTCTGGCAGACGAGCATTCTGCGCCGCAACAGGCTGAAGGTGATCGACGAGGTCATGAACGGCCTGTCCTATTACGACTACACCTTCTTCAAGGAGCTGCCCCGGGTCTATGCATCCCTGGAGGATCAGCTCGCAGCCATGGATCCTGTTTGGGACACCGTGGAGCTTCCCTCATTCCTGCGCATGGGCAGCTGGATCGGCGGGGACCGCGACGGCAATCCTTTCGTGACGGCGGACGCCCTTCGCCAGGCCCTGCTGCTTCAGAGCAAGCACGCGCTCGGCTTCTATCTGGAGGAGCTTCATTGCCTGGGTGCCGAGCTGTCCCTCGACGGACGCTATGTGAACGTGTCCGAGCAGGTTCAGGCACTGGCCAAGGCGTCTCCCGATCCTTCGCCGCACCGCCAGGATGAGCCCTACCGTCGGGCGATCACTGGCATCTATGCACGTCTGGCCTCGACGGCGGCGGATCTGGGCCATGGCGATGTGGCGCGCCATGCGGTGGGCGATGCACCTGCTTACGGCAGCGTCGAGGAGCTTGCGGGCGATCTGTCGGTTCTGCATCGCTCGCTCCTGTCCAACGGGTCAGGCTCCCTGTCGCGCGGACGCTTGCGCAAGCTGCGCCGGGCCGTCGATGTGTTCGGCTATCATCTGGCAAGCCTCGACCTGCGCCAGAACTCCGACGTTCATCAGCGCGTCGTGGCCGAGCTGTTCGAGAAGGCGATGCCCGGTACGGGCTACGAGACCCTGTCGGAGGAAGACCGGGTTGCGCTGCTCTTGGAGGAGATCAGGACCCCACGGCTTTTGACCTCGCCCTATCTCGCGTACTCGCAGGAAACGGCTTCCGAACTCGCCATCGTTCACGAGGCAGCCGAGGCTCACAGGCGCTATGGCCGCTCTGCGGTGCCGAACTACGTCATCTCCAAAGCCAGCGACCCTTCCGACATTCTGGAGGTGGCCCTGCTCCTGAAGGAAGCAGGTCTCCTGCGTCCACGCGAAGGGGAGATGCAGATCAACATCATCCCGCTCTTCGAGACCATCGCGGATCTGCGTCATTGCAGCGCCGTGATGGATTCGCTCTTCGCCTTGCCGGATTACATGCGCCTGCTGCGCAGTCGCGGGCAGGCGCAGGAGGTCATGCTCGGCTATTCCGACAGCAACAAGGACGGCGGGTTCCTCACCTCCGGCTGGGAACTCTACAAGGCTGAGATCGAGCTGATCGAAGTCTTCAAGCGCCACGGGGTGGCTCTTCGCCTCTTCCACGGTCGCGGAGGCTCCGTCGGTCGGGGCGGCGGGCCAAGTTATCAGGCAATCCTGGCGCAGCCCGGCGGCGCCGTGCAGGGCGCCATTCGCATCACGGAGCAGGGTGAGGTCATTGCGGGCAAATACTCGAACCCGGATCTCGGGCGCCGCAATCTCGAAATCCTCGCAGCCGCAACGCTCGAAGCCTCCCTGCTGCATTCGGGCCAGCCTGCGCCGCGCGAGGAATATCTCAATGCCATGGAGGAACTCTCCAACAGCGCCTTCAAGGCCTATCGGGCGCTGGTCTACGAGACCGAAGGCTTCGAGCGCTATTTCTGGGAATCCACCGTCATCGGCGAAATCGCGAACCTCAATATCGGCAGCAGGCCTGCCTCGCGCACGAACTCGCGCCGCATCGAGGATCTTCGCGCCATCCCCTGGGTGTTCGGCTGGGCCCAGTGCCGTCTCATGCTGCCCGGCTGGTACGGCTTCGGCTCCGCGATCAATGCGTGGCTCGACAAGCGGCCCGATACCGGGCTTGCGCTGCTGCAGGAGATGTACCGCGAGTGGCCGTTCTTCCAGGCGCTGCTCTCCAACATGGACATGGTGCTGGCCAAGAGCAACATCGCCATCGCATCCCGCTATGCCAAGCTTGTCGAGGACGAGGCTCTGCGCGATGCCATCTTCCCGCGGCTCCGGCGGGAATGGGAGGACTCCATCCGGCAGCTGCTTGCCATCATGCAGCAGCAATCCCTGCTTGATGGGAACCCGCTGCTCGCCCGCTCGATCCGCAACCGCTTTCCCTATCTCGACCCTTTGAACCACCTGCAGATCGAGCTCTTGAAGCGCCACCGTTCGGGCGATGCGGATGAACAGGTGGTGCAAGGCATTCACCTGTCGATCAATGGAATCGCCGCAGGACTGCGCAACAGCGGCTAAGCCTGGCAACAAGGTAGCGGGGGCGAGGCTAAGGTCGTATCCGGGCAGGCTCGGTTAGGGTAGTGCGCCGGGCGGAAAGCGGGTGTATGAGGGGTCCCTGATCCCCCGCAAGCCCTGCCATGGAGGAAGCCTTGCTCACGAGTTCTGCTGCCGGCGTCTATGTCATCTGCCCCACGCCCTTCGAGAGCGACGGGCGGGTGGATGCCGCCTCGACCGACCGTATGGTCGAGGCCTATCTGAAAGCCGGGGCCACCGGACTGACCATTCTCGGCATCATGGGCGAGGCGCCCAAGCTCGCAGCCGATGAAGCGCTGGCCTTCGCCCGTCAGGTCATCGCGACCGTGGCAGGCCGCGTGCCCGTCATCGTCGGCGTGTCGGCGGCAGGCTTTGCGGCCATGTCGGGCCTTTCCTCCAAGGTGATGGATGCGGGAGCGGCCGGCGTCATGATCGCGCCGCCTTCGACCTTGAAGACCGACGATCAGATCGTGTCCTATTATGGCGATGCGGTGGAAGCCATCGGCGCGGACGTGCCATGGGTGATCCAGGACTACCCGCTCACCACCAATGTGGTCATGACGCCGAAGGTGATCATGCGCATCATCGAGCAGAGCCCCTCCTGCGTGATGCTCAAGCACGAGGATTGGCCGGGCCTCGACAAGATCACCACCTTGCGCCGCGCCAGCGATGCCGGCCAGGCGCGCCGCGTGTCGATCCTCTGCGGCAATGGCGGCATGTTCCTGCCCTTCGAGATGGAGCGCGGCGCCGACGGTGCCATGACGGGCTATGCCTATCCTGAAATGCTGGTAGGCGTGGTCAACCTTATCAATGGGGGCAAGCGTCAGGAAGCGCACGATCTATTCGATCGGCACCTGCCGCTGGTGCGCTACGAGACGCAGCCGGGCGTGGGCCTGGCCGTGCGCAAATACGTGCTGAAGCGGCGCGGCATCATCGCGTCCGACACGCTGCGCAAGCCTGGCCCGAAGCTGAGCCCAGAGACGATTGCCGAGATCGAATGGCTGATGGAGCGCATCGAGCGCTCGTAACAAGGGAAATCGCACACCATGAAAACAGGTTTGGACGGAAAGCGCGCGCTCGTTCTTGGCGCGAGCAAAGGGCTGGGCTTCGGCATCGCTCAAGGCTTGGCGGAGGAGGGCGCCCGCGTGGCCATCGCCAGCCGCACGATGGAAGGCTCGAAGGCTGCGGCCGACAAGATCGGTAATGGCGTGCTGCCCTTCATCTGCGACACGGGCAAGGTCGATCAGGTCGACGCCCTGGTCAAGGATGTGACGGAGGCGCTTGGCGGCGTCGACATCCTCATTCTCAACAGCGGCGGCCCGCCTCCCGGCAAGGCTCAAGGCGTGTCGTCCGATCAGTGGCGCCAGTCGTTCGAAGCGATGTTCGTGAACCTCGTGCGGATCGCCGATCAACTGCTGCCCGGCATGATCGAGCGCAAGTTCGGCCGCATCATTTCGGTGATCTCTTCCGGCGTGATTCAGCCCATCCCGAACCTTGCCATTTCCAATGCGATCCGCCCTGCCTTGGTCGGCTGGGGCAAGACCCTGTCGAGCGAGGTTGCATCCTCCGGTGTGACCGTGAATGCCATCGCACCCGGCCGGATCGCAACCGACCGCCTGAAGCAGCTCGACACTGCCAATGCGGAACGCACCGGACGCTCGGTCGAGGATGTGGCGGCTGCTGCACGGGCCGGCATCCCAGCGGGCCGATATGGCGAGATCGAGGAGTTCGCGGCAGCAGCCGTGTTCCTGGCGAGCGAACAGGCTTCCTTCATGACGGGCTCGATCCTGCGCGTCGACGGCGGGCAGATTTCGTCCGTCACTTAAGATCTGCAAGATGGAATGGGACGGACCTCCGTCTCATTCCAGACCCTCAGGCGATTGCGCCTGCCATGTAGAGGATGATCCCAGCTGCCGATGTTGCAGCAAGCGTCGGCAGCATCCCGATCTTGAATTTGAACATCGCCACGATGGCTGCCGCCGAGAGCAGCAGCGCCCACGGATTGACGCTTCCCCAAACCGGCGCATCGAAGCTGAGCGGCCCCCATGCAAAGGGGCGAACTTCCCCGAAGATCGTGTGAATGCCGAACCAGATCGCCAGATTGAGGATGACGCCCACCACGGCCGCGGTGATGGCCGAAAGTGCGCCGCTCAAAGCCTGGTTGCCGCGCAGAACCTCGATGTAGGGAGCCCCTAAGAAAATCCAGAGGAAGCATGGGGCAAAGGTCACCCATGTGGCCAGGAGACCTCCCAGGGTTCCTGCAACGAGCGGGCTCAGCGAGCCTGGGTCGCGGAACGCAGCCATGAAACCCACGAACTGCAGCACCATGATCAGCGGACCCGGCGTCGTCTCGGCCATGCCGAGACCATCCAGCATTTCACCGGGCCTGAGCCAGCCATAGGTCTCGACGGCCTGCTGCGCCACATAGGCCAGAACCGCGTAGGCTCCGCCGAAGGTGACCATCGCCATCTTGGAGAAGAAAACCGCAATCTGGCTGAAAACATCGCCTCTGCCGAGGAGCAGCACGAGAGCCAGCACCGGCGTGAGCCACAGAGCAAGCCACACGACAGCCACGCGCAGGCTGCGCCTCGCGTTTGGTCGCGCATGGTTCGGCAACGCTTCGCCAAGCAGGTTGCTGTCCTCCTGGCCACTGTTGCCATGACCGCCGAGCTGGAATTGCGGCAGGCCCGCTCTTCCTCCGAAGAAGCCGATCAGGCCGGCTGCGAGAATGATCAGCGGAAATGGCGCATCGAGAAAGAAGATCGCCACGAAGGCGGCCGCGGCCAGTCCGATCAGGATGCGGTTCTTGAGGGCGCGCTTGCCGATCCGCACCACGGCCTCCAGCACGATGGCGAGCACGGCTGCCTTCAAGCCGAAGAAGAGGGCAGAGACAAATCCAACCTGGCCGTAGAGGGCATAGATCCAGCTCAAGGCCATGATGGCGATGATGCCGGGCAGGATGAACAGCCCGCCTGCCATGATGCCGCCAGGGGTGCGGTGCATGAGCCAGCCCACATAGGTGGCCAACTGCTGCGCCTCGGGTCCTGGAAGCAGCATGCAGTAATTGAGCGCATGCAGAAACCGGCTTTCGGAGATCCAGCGCTTCTCCTCGACCAGGATGCGGTGCATCACGGCGATCTGGCCTGCCGGCCCGCCGAAGCTCAGGGCAGCAACGCGCAGCCACACGCGAAAAGCCTCGCCTAGGGAAACGCCATGGCCGGCCTGAGCATCGGTTTTGCCTGAGGTTTGCAGGGTTTCGCTCACATCATGCTCCCAGCTTCTTCGAGGGCCAGTTGTGGGTTTCATCCGTTGCATCGCGGCACCAGCGATAGAACGCATCATAGAGCAGGAGGCCGGCCTCAAGTTGGGCCAGGTCATCCGTATACATCCGTGACAACCCCAACGAGGCGGCGAGCAGGCCGGACGCTTCCGGTGCCAGATCGAGGCGAGCCGTATCGGCTGCTCTGACGATAGTGGCAAGCTGCTTCAAGGGCTTGGTTGCAAGGCTGAACTCCTCGACCATCACGTCGAAGGTGCAGAGCTCTCCGCGATGGCTCCAGAAGATGTTGTCGCCTTCGATGTCGAACGGCGTTGCGCCAAAGCGAGCGGCAACGCCCTCGACTTCCGAGGACGGCACGAAGAGGAAAACGGCACTGGGATCGATGAAGCGGCGGATCAGCCAGGGACATGCGATCCGGTCGATCTTAGGCCTCGAGCGCGTCACCCATAGGGTTCGATCTCTCGCATCCCGAGCCGGAATCTTGGCAGAAGGGACCATTGGCAAGCCAGCCTCTGCCCAGGCCAACACACCGCCTTCGAGCGTATCGGCCGGTATGCCTTCGTTCCGGAGCCAGGCCGCCACCCCATGGCTGAGCTTCAGGCCTTTCTGGCAGATCACGACAGCGGGCCTGCCCGAGAACTCATGGGCCCACTCGGCTACCGTTGCGAAGGGACGGCGCGTGGCGCCGGGGATAAGGCGTGGGTCGCTGGCAAAGTCCTCGTCGGTACAAACATCAATGAGGACCGGGCATTTGGGCGTGCCAACAAGGCGAGCAAGTTTTTCAGGCGAGATGGTGCTGAATGACGACATGATGCATCCGTAAAGGTTTAAAGCGGATGCGATGCTTGGGCATGTCGCCTCGTGGGGAGATCGCAATCCCCATGGCAGGGATCAGAAATCAACGCGCTCATTCTGTCAAATGAATTCAGACGCATGCCGGCCCGTCAAAGCTCCTGGCCGGGCTGCCTTTCCATCGTCTGCACGATGAGGCCGTTCCCGATGAGGGTCGTCCATACCTCCTCAGCCGTATCGGCAAATCTGACGAGTTCGCGGTCGCTCTCGCTCACCATGCCATGTTCGAGCAGGGCATCGAACCTGATGACGGATTGCCAATAGGCTTTGTCGAACAGAACGATCGGCAGGGCTGGAGCCTTGCCGGTCTGGCGCAGGGTCAGGATCTCGAAGAGCTCATCCAAGGTGCCGAAGCCGCCGGGGAAGACCACGAGCGCATTGGCCCGCATCGCCAGGTGCATCTTGCGCATCGCGAAGTAATGGAACCGGAAGGTCAGCTCCGGGGTCGAATAGGCGTTGGGCTCCTGCTCGTGGGGCAAGGTGATGTTGAAGCCGATCGAGGGAGCGCCTACATCGGCCGCCCCCCTGTTGGCGGCTTCCATGATGCCGGGTCCGCCGCCTGTGGCGATCACATTGTCCCGGGTGCCGCTCGTGACGGTGAGAGCGCCGCCGCGCTGAGACGCGATGGCGCCGAAGGAGCGCGCCTCCCGATACCAGAGCGGGTGCTTTCCCGGCCCGTTCTCGCGGATGCGGGCGCTGCCGAACACCACGAGGGTGGAGCGCACGCCCCAGATGCGCAGGCTTTCCTCAGCCTTGGCGTATTCCAGCTGGAACCGGACGCCCCGCATGGAGTCGCCCAGCAGAAAGTCCTGATCCATCACCGCCAGGCGATAGGATGGCGAGGCCATGTTGACCGGGTTCGCGGACTTGCTGCTATCCATGGGGCGGGGCTCCTTTATCGCAGCCGTGCACAAAGCACAGTCTTGAGGCGGAGTTAATTCCCCATCGGGCCGATCGGAATCTCCTGAGGCCCTGAAGGCGGAATGCCCACCGGCTCGGCAGGGCTGGGAACATCACTGGGCGTTGTCGGCGGAACGCCCACGGGCTCCTGTGGGCTCGGGATGCCGGTCGGGCCGGGATCCGGATAAACAGGCTGGGGCGTGGGGTTGGGAACATCGGGCTGCGGGGTTGGAGACGGTGTGTCGGACATGGGCCTGCATCCCTTCATTGGACAAAGCTTGAGCAATGCCTCCATTGCCCAGCAACCCTGTCGCAACGGAGGACGAACCAGGTTGGTTCCGGGCTTTCCCCAAGGAAGCCGGGTGAAATCATTTTCGCTATAGCCGCTCGTGTTTGTGCGGCTATATCTAAGGCGCAGCAAGGGAAGGGTCGAAAATCAACCCTTATGGAAAGCGAGCACCAGCTTATGGATCACCTGTCTTCGACGAACATTGCCCGTATTCTGCCCGTCGACGGGTTTCAGGGAGCTCTCGTTGGGCGCGTCTGGCGGCCGGGGCTCGGGCCCTCCGTCGTTGCGGTGAGGTCGGATGGGCTTTTCGACATCTCGGCAACCTGCTCAACTGTGAGCGGCCTTGCCGCGATGGACGATC
>JALYFY010000505.1 GCA_030777385.1 Pseudomonadota bacterium
GACAAGAAGACGGGTGCCCTCTACTACGATCAGGACGGCACCGGCTCCAAGGCTCAGGTGAAGATCGCCACAATCACCAACAAGGCCACCCTCAAATACGACGACTTCTTCGTCATTTGAGCAAAAAAGGGGCGCTTCATCTCTGAAGCGCCCATTACTCGTCGTCAGCGCCCGCTCCTCATCCGAAGAGCGGGCGGTTTGTTTTTGCGGGTTTAAGCTGCGAGCTGGCGCAGGACGTAGTGCAGGATGCCGCCGTTGCGGAAGTACTCGACCTCCTCCAGCGTATCGATGCGGCAATGCACGGGAACGCGCTTCACCGAGCCGTCGGACGAAGTGACCTCCATCTCCATGCGCAGGCGCGGCTTGAGATCGCCGGCGAGACCCTTGATGGTGATGGTCTCGTCGCCCTTCAGCCCCAGGGTCTCCCACGATGTGCCCTGCTCGAACACGAAGGGAGCAACGCCCATGCCGACCAGGTTCGAGCGGTGGATGCGCTCGAAGCTCTCGGCGATGACGGCGCGCACACCCAAGAGGTTCGTGCCCTTGGCCGCCCAGTCGCGGGATGAGCCGGTGCCGTATTCCTTGCCGGCGAGAACGATGAGCGGAACGCCCTCGGCCTGATAGCGCATGGCGGCGTCGTAGATGAACATCCGCTCGCCCGACGGGTGGTGGATGGTGTAGCCGCCTTCGACCACGTGGCCGCTCTCGTCCTTCACCATCTGGTTCTTGATGCGGATGTTGGCGAAGGTGCCGCGCATCATCACCTCGTGGTTGCCGCGACGGGTGCCGTACTGGTTGAAGTCGGCAACGCGCACCTGATGCGACTGCAGGTATTCACCGGCCGGCGACGCGGCGCGGATGTTGCCCGCGGGCGAGATGTGGTCGGTGGTGATCGAGTCCTGGAAGAGGCCGAGGATGCGCGCGTTCACGATGTCCGTGACAGGCTTCGGGTCCTTGGTCATGCCCTCGAAATAGGGCGGGTTCTGCACATAGGTGGAACCCATGTCCCACTCGTAGGTGAGGCCCGGCTCGAAGGTGACCTTCCTCCAGTTCTCGTCGCCCGAGAACACGTCCGAGTAGCGGCTCTTGAACAGCTCGCTCGTGATCGTGCGGTCGATGAAGTCCTGCACCTCGGCCGATGAGGGCCAGATGTCCTTGAGATACACCGGCTGACCGTCGGAGCCCGTGCCCAGCGGATCGTTGACGAGATCCACCAGCATGGAGCCGGCAAGCGCATAGGCCACCACCAGCGGAGGCGAGGCGAGGTAGTTGGCGCGCACGTCCGGGTTCACGCGGCCCTCGAAGTTGCGGTTGCCTGAGAGCACCGACACGGCCACGAGGTCGTTGTCGTTGATCGCCTTCGAGACGTTCTCCGGCAGGGGGCCGGAATTGCCGATGCAGGTGGTGCAGCCGAAGCCCACGATGTTGAAGCCGAGCGCATCCAGGTCGCCCTGAAGGCCTGCCTTCTTGAAGTACTCTTCGACGATCTGCGATCCGGGCGCGAGCGAGGTCTTCACCCACGGCTTGGACTTCAGGCCCTTTTTCACCGCGTTGCGGGCGAGGAGCCCTGCGCCGATCATCACGCTCGGGTTCGAGGTGTTGGTGCAGGAGGTGATCGCTGCGATCACCACGTCGCCGTGGCCGAGATCGAAGTTGGCGTTTTCCACCTTCACGCGCTTGGACGTTTCGCCGGCTTTGCGGAACTCCTTCTCCATGGCACCGAGGAATTCGGTCTTGGAGGTGTCGAGCGTCACCCGGTCCTGCGGGCGCTTGGGGCCGGCAAGCGAGGGAACCACATCGCCGAGGTCGAGCTCCAGGGTATCGGTGAAAACCGGGTCCGCCATGTCGGGGGTGAGCCACATGCCCTGCGCCTTGGCATAGGCCTCGACGAGAGCCACGCGCTCGTCCGTGCGGCTCGTGGTGCGAAGATAGTCGATGGTCTTGGTGTCGATGGGGAAGAAGCCGCAGGTGGCGCCGTATTCGGGAGCCATGTTGCCGATGGTGGAGCGGTCCGCGACCGACATGTCGGTAAGGCCGGGGCCGTAGAACTCCACGAACTTGCCGACCACGCCCTTCTTGCGCAGCATCTGGGTGACGGTGAGCACGAGGTCGGTGGCGGTCACGCCCTCCCGGAGCTTGCCCGTGAGCTTGAAGCCGATGACCTCCGGGATGAGCATGGAGACCGGCTGGCCGAGCATGGCGGCCTCCGCCTCGATGCCGCCCACGCCCCAGCCGAGAACGGCAAGGCCGTTGACCATGGTGGTGTGCGAATCGGTGCCCACCAGGGTGTCCGGATAGG
>JALYFY010000506.1 GCA_030777385.1 Pseudomonadota bacterium
GTCATCGAAAATGCGATTGGCGGTTCCGGCAGCGATTATCTGATTGGAAACAGCGCCGTCAACAAGCTCACCGGAGGGGCCGGCAAGGACTTCTTCGTCTTCACCGCGACACCGAACAAAAGAACCAACAAGGACACCATCGTCGACTTCAAGGTGAAGGACGACACGATCTGGCTGGAGAACAGCATCTTCAAGAAGCTTGGAAAAAAAGGCACTGAGGATCGCCCTTCTAAGCTCAAGGCATCCTACTTCAAGATTGCCGATAAGGCCCAGGACAAGGATGACTACATCATCTACAACAAGAAGACGGGCGTTCTGTCCTACGATGCCGACGGTTCAGGGTCCAAGGCTGCCGTCGATTTCGCTGTGATCAAGAAGAACCTCTCCCTTACGTATAATGACTTCGCCGTCATCTGACGGATAGGCTTCCCAGTCCAAAAAGAGGGCGGCCAGGCGATGGACCGCCCCCATCACCCATCACAAAGAGTCATGCCAAGGGCGACAAACTTTCAATGTTGCTGATGCACGGTTTGGGCTAGGGTGCAGGCTCTGCTTTCCCCTCAAGGGCCGTGGTCATGTCTGCATCCCCCGCTCAGTCCCGCGTCTCGCCGGAACTCATCGTCCTTTGCGGCTGCCTGATCGCGCTGATCACCTTCGGGCCTCGGGCGTCATCCGGCCTGTTCCAGCTTCCGATGATCACCGAATATGGCTGGGGCCGGGATACCTTCGGCCTCGCCATTGCGGTTCAGAACCTGCTCTGGGGTGTCGGGCAGCCCTTCGCCGGGGCGGTGGCGGATCGGTTCGGCGCCTTCCGGGTGCTGTGCGCAGGCGCGCTCCTTTACGCGCTTGGCCTCGTCGTGATGGCCTATGCGACCACGCCCGGCATGCTCCAGTTGGGCGCCGGCGTGCTCATCGGCTTCGGCCTCTCCGGTTGCTCGTTCAACCTTGTGCTGGGCGCCTTCGGCAAGCTGCTGCCCGAAAAGTGGCGGCCCATGGCCTTCGGGGCCGGGACCGCGGCAGGCTCCTTCGGTCAGTTCCTGTTCCCTCCCATCGGCAACGTGCTGATCGATTCGTTCGGCTGGCAGCAGGCGCTGCTGGTCTTTGCCGCCAGCGTCCTGCTCGTGATGCCCTTGGCCATTGCACTTGCGACGCGGCCCACGGCAGGTTCCACCCAGGCCGGCCCGGCTGCGATGCCGAACCAGTCGATCCGCCAGGCGCTGACGGAAGCGTTCCAGCATCGCTCCTACGTGCTGCTCGTGCTGGGCTTCTTCACCTGCGGCTTCCAGCTTGCCTTCATCACCGTGCATCTGCCGGCCTACCTGAAGGATGCGGGTCTCTCGGCCGCCATCGGCGGATGGACGCTCGCGGTCATCGGCCTTGCCAATGCGGTCGGTTCGCTCGGCTCCGGCTGGCTCTCCACCCGCATGTCGAAGCGCTGGCTGCTCGCCTGGATCTATCTCGGGCGCTCCGTGGCGATTGCGGCCTTCATCCTGCTGCCGGCAACCCCCGTCACGTCGATCCTGTTCGGCATCTCCATCGGCCTCCTGTGGCTCTCGACGGTGCCGCCCACATCATCCCTCGTGATGCTGATGTTCGGCACCCGATACATGGCGATGCTCTACGGTTTCGCCTTCTTCTCGCACCAGGTCGGCGGCTTCCTGGGCGTGTGGCTCGGCGGCCTCCTGTACGAGATCAACGGCAACTACAGCATGGTCTGGTGGCTCTCCGTCGTGCTTGGCCTCCTCTCGGCCCTGATCAACCTGCCGATCAAGGAGCAGCCCGTCGAGCGCACGCCTGCCCTGCAGCCTGCCGAATAAGCGCCTCACTGCTGCGAAGGAATGAGGCTCCTACGCTTGCCCTGACCCTCCGCCGCGCCACAAATGGGTGCGGGCAAACGGATGAGGGGAGGAATCGGCATGAGCGCATTCAGGGCCGTCGTGATCGACAAGACGGATGCAGGCCAGAGCGTCGGGGTTCGCGCCTTCGACGAGGCCGATCTGATGGATGGCGACGTCACCGTGCGCGTGTCGCACTCGACGCTCAACTACAAGGATGGCCTGGCGCTCACCGGCAAGGCGCCGGTGGTGCGCCGCTTTCCCATGATCCCCGGCGTGGATCTCGTGGGCACGGTGGAGGCTTCCTCGAACCCGGATTTCAAGCCCGGCGATGCGGTGGTGCTGAACGGCTGGGGCCTAGGCGAGACCCATCTCGGCGCCTATGCGGAGAAGGTTCGGGTCAAGGGCGATTGGCTGATTCCTTTGCCCGAGGGCCTGTCGCCCCAGCAGGCCATGGCGATTGGAACCGCAGGCTACACGGC
>JALYFY010000507.1 GCA_030777385.1 Pseudomonadota bacterium
GCGCGCGGGAGTACGACGCGGGCTCTCAGGGAGCCGACGAGATGGGCCGCCTTTGGACAGCCCTCGAGCGCTCGATCAATGCCATCCAGAATACGTACAAGAAATCCGGCGCCTCGCGCGCGGCTTAAAAAGCAGCGGGTTTCATCCAGCGTAAAGGGCGGCTTTGAGCCGCCCTTTTCGTTTTCCGGCGAGGCGCGGCTTATGCCGCGTCCAGAGCCTGGTTCAGGTCGTCGATCAGATCTTCCGTGTCCTCGAGGCCGATGGACAGGCGCACCACTTCCGGACCGGCGCCGGCCTGCGTCTTCTGCTCGTCGGTGAGCTGGCGGTGGGTGGTCGAGGCCGGGTGAATGACGAGCGAGCGGGTGTCGCCGATATTGGCCAGATGCGAGAACAGCTTGAGGTTCGACACCAGCTTCACGCCTGCCTCGTAGCCGCCCTTGAGACCGAAGGTGAACACCGCACCGGCGCCCTTGGGGCAGTACTGCTTGGCAAGGTTGTGATAACGGTCCGAGCGCAGGCCCGGATAGCTCACCCAGGAGATCTTGCTGTGCCCTTGCAGGTGTTCGGCCACGGCCAGGGCGTTGTCCGAATGGCGCTGCATGCGCAGCGGCAGGGTTTCGATGCCGTTCAGGATCAAGAAGGCGTTGAAGGGCGACAGCGCCGGACCGAGGTCGCGCAGGCCGAGCACGCGGCAAGCGATGGCGAAGCCGAAATTGCCGAACGTTTCACCCAGCACCATGCCGGCATATTCAGGCCGCGGCTTTGAGAGCATGGGGTAGCGGTCGTCGCCCGCAAAGTTGAACGAGCCGCCGTCCACGATGACGCCGCCGACCGAGTTGCCGTGTCCGCCCAGGAACTTGGTTGCCGAATGGACGATGATGTCCGCGCCGTGCTCGAAAGGCTTGATCAGATAGGGGGAGGCCATCGTGTTATCGACGATGAACGGAATGCGGTGCTTCTTGGCGATAGCCGCAATGGCCTGAAGATCGACGATCACGCCGCCCGGATTGGCGATGGACTCCACGAAGATGGCCTTGGTCTTCGGCGTGATGGCAGCCTCGAAGGAGGACGGATCGTCGGAGTCCGCCCAAACCACGTTCCAGCCGAAGTTCTTGTAGGCATGGTTGAACTGGTTGATCGAGCCGCCATAGAGCTTCTTGGCCGCAATGAACTCGTCGCCCGGTTGCATCAGGGTGTGGAACACCAGGAATTCCGCCGCATGGCCCGAGGCCACTGCAAGCGCTGCGGTGCCGCCTTCCAGCGCCGCAACTCGCTCCTCCAGAACGGAGCAGGTCGGGTTTCCGATGCGGGAATAGATGTTGCCGAATGCCTGAAGGCCGAAGAGCGAGGCCGCATGGTCGACGTCATCGAAGACGAAGGACGTAGTCTGGTAGATCGGCGTGGCGCGGGCGCCGGTGGCCGCATCCGGGGCCGCTCCGGCATGGATGGCGAGCGTGTTGAATCCTGGCAGACGGTCGGTCATGGTTGGGGCCTGTTCCTGAGAGAGACGACATTCGTTCTATTTAAAGAACGGAACGTTCTTCCGTCAAGGAGGTCAAACCGAGCTCCTGAGATGTCCTCCCCGGCGGTTCGCAGGACCGGGAAGGGGATCCACAGCGCAGCGCCTGATCGTGGATCCCCTTCCCCTGCGATGGCTTGCGCCATCTCCGGTCGGGAATGGCAGTGAGTTTGTCACCCTGGTGTCACCCTCGGCGAGCAGAGCGAGGGAAGGGGATCCAGTCACACGCGCAATGCCATGGATTCCTTTCCCTCCGCTGACGCTCCGTCCGGGAATGACACAGGGTGTCTCACGTCCTGTTCAGGCTCAGCTTCTGGAAGCCTTTGCCTGACAGAACCGGCTTCTTGGAGCTCAGCATCCGCGAGTTCACCCCCTGCCAGGAGATCTCGCCCGAGAGGCGGCCGAACTCGATCTTCGGGCAGCGGTCCATGACGACCTTCAGGCCCTTGGCTTCGGCCTTGGCGGCAGCCTCCTCGTTTTTCACCGAGAGCTGCATCCAGAGCACCTTGGGCAGCGGGTCGAGGGCGAGGGCTTCGTCCGTGATGGGGCCTGCGGCTTCCGAGTTGCGAAAGATCTCGACCATGTCAATGGGGCCAGGCACTTCGGCCAGGGAGGCGTAAACTTGTCTGCCGAGAAGTTCTCCGCCGGCGAGCCCCGGATTGATCGGGATCACGTCGTAGCCCCGCTCCAGCAGGTACTTGGTGACGATCCAGCTCGGGCGTGCAGGGCTCTGCGAGGCTCCCACGAGCGCAATGGTCTTCACGCTGTTGAGGATGCCGCGGATATAATCGTTCGGGTAATTGTCGTGGTTCATGCAGGGAACGTATGGGATAGGGCAGGGCAGTTCAATGAGCTTCGCACAATAATGGCATCCCATCATCCCATCATGACCCTGGACGAGCTGACGGCTTTTCTCGACCGGGAGTTTCCGCAGATTCACCTGGGCGGGCGCAGCTACTTCGTGGACGAAATCGGGCCGCTCACGGCCCGGATGCGCATGGAGTACCACGAGCGCCACCTGCGCCCGGGCGGCACCATCTCGGGCCCTGCCATGATGGCGCTGGCGGACCTGGCTCTTTATGCGGCGATTCTTGCGCATATCGGGCCCGTGGCGCTTGCCGTCACCACGAGCCTCAACTTCAACTTCCTGAGAAAGCCGGAGCCGAGGGCGCTCATTGCGGATTGCCGCCTGCTGAAGCTCGGCAAGCGGCTCGCCGTGGGTGACGTGTCGATCTACTCCGAGGGCAGCTCCGATATGGTCTGCCACGCAAGCGGGACCTATTCGATCCCGGACCGCCGCTCGAATTAGGACAGCGGCTCAGGTCTTCGGCGGCAGGAGCGCGTCGTCGACTTCTCTTGCCCGAAGGGCGGCCGGCCTGTTTCCGATCCGCTGCCAATAGGCCTCGAAGGCCGGCCGCTTCTCCAGCGTTCCGAACATCATGCCCCAGCCGATCTGGGAGCCCACATAGACGTCCGCCGCCGTGAAGCGATCTCCCGCAATGTATTCGGATTGGGAGACGGCATATTCCAGGGCTTGGATCACGTCCTCGAGGCTGCCGTAGCCGATGGCGCCGCGCCGCTCCGCGGGCACCTCGAAGCCAAAGGCCTTGTTGCTCAACGAGGCTTCGACCGGACCTGCCGCGAAGAACATCCAGCGGAGGTAAGTGCCCCGGTGAGGGTCTCCGGGCAGCGGTGCGAGGTTTGCCTCGGGAAAGGCATCGGCCAGATAGGCGCAGATCGCGGCAGCCTCGGTGACGATCGTCCCTTTATGCAGAATCGCCGGCACCTTTCCCATGGGATTGACGCTGAGATATGCGGGATCCTTCATCTCCGGCCCGAAGCCCAAGATCTTCGTCTCGTAAGCGCAGCCTGTTTCTTCCAGCATCCAGCGAACGATGCGGCCGCGCGACATCGGATTCGTGTAGAAGATCAGTTCGTCAGCCATTAGGAGCCTCTTTGTTTGCCTGCAGGGTCGATCCCACCTTGGCCTGAGTCCAAGCATAACCGGGTTTGCCTCCAGGCCAAAACAGAATGCGGTATCATGATACCATATGTGTGGTATCATGATACCGGATACATGGAAGCTGAGGTTTTATAAGGGTTTTCTCGCCATTGAGCTTGCTCAATTCGCTGTTGACTTCCCGGAACCGAGCCACTAAACAGCCGTCACTCGCCGCCGCATCTCGCGGCGGTTTGTCGTTTTAAGAACCTGAGCCGTAAGGCTCTCAATGGGAAACAGCGCAATGAAGACTACGACTTCGCTGAAGCCCGCCGACGTCGAGAAGAAGTGGGTTGTGATCGACGCGAAGGGCCTCGTTGTGGGCCGTCTCGCTTCGGTCATTGCCATGCGTCTGCGTGGCAAGCACAAGGCAAACTACACGCCCCACGTCGACTGCGGCGATAATGTCATCGTCATCAACGCCGATCAGGTGGTGTTCACCGGCCGCAAGCGCGAGCAGAAGGTGTACTACCATCACACCGGCTATCCGGGCGGCATCAAGGAGCGGACCGCGAAGTTCATCCTCGCCGGCCGCTTCCCCGAGCGTGTGGTCGAGAAGGCTGTGGAGCGCATGCTCCCCCGCGGCCCGCTCTTCCGTCAGATCCTGGGCAACCTGCGCGTCTACAAGGGCGCCGAGCATCCGCATACGGCTCAGCAGCCGGAAGCGCTCGATGTGGGTGCCCTCAACAGCAAGAACGTGAGAGTCTAATCATGGCGACCCTCCAGTCTCTCGCCGATCTGGGCCAGAACGCCCAGGCCGCCGCTCCGGAAGCCCCGAAGCACGTCCAGAAGCTCGACTCGCTCGGCCGCGCCTATGCGACCGGCAAGCGTAAGGACGCCGTGGCCCGCGTGTGGATCAAGCCCGGCTCCGGCAAGATCGTGATCAACGGCCGTGCGGTCGAGGTCTACTTCGCCCGCCCCGTGCTCCGCATGATCCTGGCGCAGCCGCTCCAGCTCGTCAGCCGCGACGGCCAGTACGACATCACCGTCAACGTCGACGGCGGTGGTCTCTCCGGCCAGGCCGGCGCGGTCCGTCACGGCCTCGCCAAGGCGCTGACCTACTATGAGCCGGAGCTTCGCGGCCCGCTCAAGAAGGAAGGCTTCCTGACCCGCGATCCGCGCGTCGTCGAGCGTAAGAAGTACGGCAAGAAGAAGGCCCGCCGCAGCTTCCAGTTCTC
>JALYFY010000508.1 GCA_030777385.1 Pseudomonadota bacterium
CCCATGTGGTCCGCGGCCGGGATCTCGAGGCCGCAACCGATCTGCACGTGCTGCTGCAGGCCTTGCTGGCCCTGCCGACGCCGCTCTACCATCACCATGGGCTGGTTCTCGATCCGGCGGGCGACAAGCTGGCAAAGAGCCGCCGGTCCGAGGCCCTGGCGGAATTGCGCGCTGACGGCATCGCTCCCGATGCGATATGGCGGCGCCTCGGCTTCGATTCTCAGCCCACGCCCAGCACGTAAAGCCAGAGAACAGTGGTGCCCAAGGCAAGGAATGTCGACAGGGTGACCGCACTCGATGCCAACGCCACGCCTTCTCCATAGCGCTCGGCGAACAGATAGGCGTTGATGCCCGACGGGCAGGAGGCGAAGAGCACCGCAACGCCTGCCCAGACCGGTGGCATGCTGAAGACCTGGGTGGCGAGCAGCAGCACCACGAGGGGGTGGACCACAAGCTTGAGGAACGAGATCAGGGTCGGCAGCTTCCAGCCGGTCTGCATCCCGTAGCGGCGCAGGGCTATTCCCATGGAGATCAGCGCACAGGGAACCGCCGCGCTCGCGAGCAGATCCATGACCTGCCAGGCCGGCGCCGGCACATGGGACGCGACCGGCCGGAAGGCGGATCCCGCCAGGATTCCGACCACGATGGGATGGGTGAGAAGGCGGCGCAGGATGATGAGAGGGGAGGCTTGGCGTCCCTCCGCCAGGATCGTCGCCAGGGTCATCGTGACCGGCAGATGGACCGCGATCAGGAGAAACAGCGGAACGGCGCCCGCATCCCCATAGGCTTTGAGGATCATCGGCACGCCGACAAAGACGGTGTTTGCCTGACCGGCCGCGAACCCGGCGACGACGCCGGAGACACCCTTCACGCCGAAGAAGCGCCTCCCGATCACGGAAGCCAGAAGCCAGACGACGGCCACGCCGGCAAAATACGAGATCCAGTACCCCCAGGGCTGGACAGCCGGGATCTCGGCGCGAACGAGGGTGCGAAAGATCAGACAGGGCAGCGAGAGGGTGAAGACGAATTCGGACAGTCCCTCGCCGGCCCGCTCGGACACGAGGCCTGTAAGGCGCGCCGCATAGCCGATGCCGATCAGGCCGAAGACCGGCAGGACGATCGCAAAAAGCTCGACCATCGCCGCTAGCGCAGTTCGGCGCGCTGCGAGAGGCTGGCTGCGGCGACGCTGTGGGACATCAGCTCGTCAACCTGCTCCCGCTGGCGCTTGAACTCCACCAGCCCGCGGCCCTCAAGCTCCCGCCCACGCGGAAGGCGGATCTTCAAGGGATCGACGAAGCTGCCGTTGATGATCACCTCGTAGTGGAGGTGAGGCCCGGTCGAGAGGCCGGAATTGCCTACATACCCGATAACCTGCCCCTGCTGGATCCGCTTGCCGGGCGAGATACCCTTGGCGAAGCTCGACATGTGCGAATAGGCGGTCACATAGCCGTTCGTGTGCTGGAGCTCCACTCTGCGGCCGTACCCTGAGTCCCACTCCGCCTTGATGACCGTTCCGTTGCCGGCGGCGATGATGGGGGTGCCGACCCTGTTGGCCCAGTCGACGCCCGTATGAGGCCGCGAATAGCCAAGGATCGGATGAAAGCGCGAGCCGAAGCCCGAGCGCAGGATACCATCCGCAATCGGCTTGCGGATCAGGAACTTCTTCAGGGAGCGGCCGGATTCGTCGAAGAAGTCGATGGCGCCGTCCTCGCCCTGATAGCGATAGACGCGACGCTGCTCACCGCCGACCGTGAGGGCGGCATAGAGAACCTCGGGCGTTCCAGTCTCGTCGTCGGAGCCGAAGAAGATCTCGAAGCTGTCGCCTTGCGAGACACGGCGCTGGAAATCCACGTCATAGCCGAAGATGCGAACCAGCTCGTCCACAGTCTGGCGGGGCAGGTCGTTCTTCAAGGCAGTTTCGTAGAGGGATTCGTAAAGCCGGACGCCGCCGCGGCCTTCCTCTTCGTCCTCTTCTTCGGCTGCTTCGGCCAGCTGCCGCTCAGACTGATCGCTGATGGGAGTGACGGAAACGAAGACGCCGCGGTCGTTCGTAGCCGCAATGCCTTCGATGCCTCGCTCGCCAAAGGTGATGACGCGAACGATCTGCCTTGGATCGCCGAGGCGTGGGCCGGGCGCAATGAGAATGCGCAGGCGCTGACCCTCTCCCATGGCGTCCACCTTGATGCGCGCCGCAAGGGCCGATCTGATTGCGGCGATCTGTTCCGGGGTGGCCCCATAGCTGCGCAGGGCTGTCTCGAGGGTCTCGCCCTTCTTGAGGACGACATCGCGCTCCTCGATCAAAGGAGCAATGGCCTTCTGCTCGACCTTTGGCAGCTCGGTCACGTTCTCGGGGACGACGCGCACCTCGATCGTGCTGAAGGGCGCATCGACGATGCGGGCATAGCCGAGAGCTTCACCGAGGACCTCAGGCTGCCGCAGTGTTCGCGACAGCATTTGCTGAGCGGGAATTGGCACGGAGGTTCGACGCCCCGCCTCATTGAAGAGGCGCCGCTCCTCTTCGAGGATGGCGAGCACGTCGCCATCGGTCAGGGAAGGGGCGCTCGCCTCGACAGCCACCGAGGCGAGATCGCGCCTGATGACCGACACATCGGCATCGGCAATCTCCGGGGCGGGATCGACGCGCTCTTGAACATCATCTGCAAAGAGGCGCAGAGGATTGAAAGGCGGGATATCGGACGCATAGGTGCCGGCCGATAGGGAAAGATTGGTGGCAACGCGCACGAAATGCCGGACCTTGATGGCCTCGCGCTCGCCGTTGCGGATCGTCATTGGAGCCTTGAAGCTTTGCCGCGCAGAGACCGTATTCTCCGTCATGTTCAGGCGGTCGGCCTTGCGGGCAGCGTTCGATGCGCGCTCTTCCCCTGTGGCCGATGCGGCAGCGCCATTGAGCGCCGCACGCTCCGGGGGGAGCGCGGAGGTTGTCGCGCCTTCGAGCGCAACATAAATGGACGCTCCGATCAGGACGGCGCCCGTGACCCCTGTCAAAACGCTGGCGCCGAGCCAACGCAGGTTAACGTCTCGCTTGTCGACATCAGGTGCCACGCTCCCGTTGCTGTTCAGGGGCGGCTCGTGCCCAAGGTCGATGCCGGACTGCGTCCGAAAGGGCTCCCTGCGGGACCCTCTGGCACGGCTATCGTCTGGGGGAAGCTGGCTCATATGTCTCTGTAGGTAGAAGCAGGCGGGTTGCTGTCGCAGGCACCAGAGGCCATCTAGCACAAGAGACCGCAACCGCACAGGTCAATAGATAAGCTGCGCGGCTCCTGCCAACTCTCTGAAGGAGGAGCCTGCGCTGCGGCTCTGCTTCGATCCGCACTGTGTCGGCAGTGAGGCATGGGCGGAAAAACCTGTGGGCCAGAGGGCGAAATCCAGGACGGCATCGGGAATGTCAAAAAACTTTCACATGCCCGTTGACAGGCCGAATGGGTTCAGCCTATATACCGGCCATCGACGCCGCCGCTGACGCGAACGGCGCCTAGAACCTCCTCAGAGACCGGGCTGTTGGGCCCGACTTCGGTCGGGAACAAGGTCTGTTCTGCGGAGGGTTCTTTTATCGACTGCATCTCAGGATGCATCTGCTCTTTGACAAGTGAAGAAAGAAAGAGAAGCGTAGGCGGCGGTGTCCTTGCGGATCGCTCGATGGAGCGGTCAAGAAGACATCGACCTGATCTATGCTTTGGTGAGTACACCGCTGTGGGGAGACCCACAGATGGAGGTGCTCTGTCAATCAAGAGTGTAGTGACAGTCAGATCAAATCTTTCAACTTGAGAGTTTGATCCTGGCTCAGAACGAACGCTGGCGGCAGGCTTAACACATGCAAGTCGAAC
>JALYFY010000509.1 GCA_030777385.1 Pseudomonadota bacterium
GATCATTGAGAAGCGCCGGAAAAGAGAAAGGGACGGTGGCTGAGCTCCACCGTCCCCTCATTCGATCAGCCTCAGAGGTCTGAGAGCCGACCTAAACTTTTTGAGCAATCAGCCGCCGAGGTGCTTCATCGGATCGACGGGCTGCGCGCCCTTGCGGATCTCGAAGTGCAGCTGCGGCGAGGTCACGTTGCCGGTCTGGCCGGAGGTGGCAATCACCTGACCGCGCTTCACCTGCTCGCCGCGCTTCACGTTGAGCGAGCCGTTATGGGCGTAGGCCGAGACGAAGCCGTTCTCGTGGCGGATGAGGACGAGGTTGCCGTAGCCCTTCACCTCGCTGCCCGCATAGGTGACGGTGCCGGCCTCGGCGGCCTTGACCGGGGTGCCCTCGGGGACGGCGATGTTGATGCCTTCATTGCCGCCGTTGGCGCCAAACCCTGCGATGACGCGGCCGCGGGCCGGCCAGCGGAAGTCACCCGACACGCTGGCGGTCGCCTCGGGCTCCGGCACGGGAGCTTTTGCTGCTTCCGGTGCAGGGGCCGGTGCGGGAGCAGCCGGCTGCACGGCAGCGGCAGGCTTGACCGGCTCAGGCTGCGTCAGAGCGGCAACCTTGGGCTGCTCGACGACGGGCTTGGGAGCCGACACCAGAGGCTTGGGCGCAGAGACAAGCGGCTCGTCCGTTGCGGAGGCAACCTGCACCGGCGCGGATTTGGCCGGAGCCGGAGCGCTCGGTGCCTGAGCGGTCGAGGCCATGCCGGGACGAACACGCTTTGCCGGCTCAGTGGAAGCAACCGGGGTGGTCGCAGCCGGCGTCTTGGAGGTGTCGACCAGGCGGAACTTGGGCTGAGCGGCAGGCTGGGCCGCGGCGGTCTGAGCAGCCGGCACGGGACGCGGCTGGATCGGAGCGGGAGCGGCGGCGATGCGCGAGGGCTGCGACAGGGGCTGGGACTGCACGGGGGGCAGCGCCTGCGCCTGAACCGAAGCAGTCGGCATCGGCGCTGCAGCGTAGGATGGGGAAGACTGAGGTGCAGCGGGGGCGCTGGTCTCGACCCGTTCGCTGGCTGCGAAGGGGTTGGAGAACGGGTTCTCGCCGAACCGCGCGCTGTCGGTACTACAGGCTGCCGCAGCACTGCCGATCAAACTCACCAGAGCGATCCGCGACACCACATTCCAATGCCCAGAAGACACACGCAACCGCATAACTCAACCCCAACCGAACGCAACTCGATGGAGCCATTAAAAGCCTGTTCAGGTTAAGTAACGGTTGACGTGACGCACTTTGTCGTAACCCTGTCCGAAAATATTTCGATTCCGTCAGAGCATCGGACCCCAAAGTGGATTTGCACTTTTGGGATCCATTCCGATGTTCCCTTCTTTGAACAGCGCATCATGTGACCGGAAAACCGGATCCACTTTTCGCTGACGCGGCCCTTTGGGGTCCGCACGATGCGCTAGAGAGTCGCCGCAATGCCGGTGGCGAGAGGCGAAATACGCAGCACCCCGCCGAGACTTTGCTTCAGTTCATCATCGTCAAGGCGCTCGATCCGCACGAGATGCGGCGCACCCTCGACTGTGAGAGCGCCGACGAGCCGGCCGCCCGATCCGAGGAGCGACGTCACCGTCTCCGGAATGCCGGTGCAGGCTCCGTTCAGAAGGATGCGGTCGTAGCGATCACGCACCCGCGTGGCGAGACCATCACCGACCTCCTGGCGGATCTTGCCCGCCTCAACGATCTTGAGATGCTGAGCAGCACTTTCCGCCAGGGTGTTGAAGCGTTCGATGGTGGTCACCTCCGCGCCGAGCCTTGCCAGAAGCGCCGTCACGTAGCCGCTGCCGGTGCCCACCTCCAGAATGCGCTGCCCAGGCGCTACGCCGAGCGCCAGCAGCATCGCGGCGACCGTTGCGGGTCCGGTCATCGTCTGCCCGCAGGGAAGCGGAAGGGCCACATCGGTCTTGGCCAGATCGGTGAAGCGGCGAGGCGCGAACACCTCGCGGGGCACGAGCTCCATCGCTCTCAGCAGAGCGGTATCGCGAATGCCTTTCGCCCGCAGGGACAGGATGAAGGATGCAACGCCGATCGCCTCTTGCTCATCGCGCGCTTCCGCGTCGGGCAAGAAGGGCAAGTCCCGGCTCATTGCGTCGCGGCTTTCATCAGCCGAAGGCCTGGGCGTAGCGTGTGAGTGTCGGCTCATCCGTCATGTCGATGCGCAGCGGCGTGACGGCGATGCGCCGGTTGGCGATGGCCCATAGATCGGTGCCGTTGCCCGGCGTGAAGGGACGACGCTCGAAAGCAATCCAGAAGTACGGGTTGCCGCGTCCGTCCCGCCGCTCGTCGAGGCGCAGAAGCTCCTGCGTGCGCTGGCCCTGGTTGGCGAGAGCCGTACCCTCGACCTCGTCCGGCTCGCAATCGGGAAAGTTCACGTTGACGAGGATGCCCTTGTCGATGCCGGCCTCGAGGATCCTGCGGACCACCTTGGGACCGTGATGCTCGGCGCATTGCCAGCGCGGAGTCTCGCGTGTGGTCGGTCCATAGGCTTGTGACAGCGCGATGGACGGCACACCCAGGATCGTGCCCTCGATGGCACCCGCCACGGTGCCCGAACAGGTCACGTCCTCGGCAACATTCTGCCCGCGATTGACCCGGAGAGCACGAGATCGGGCTTGTGATCCCGCATGATCTGGCGAACGCCCATGATCACGCAATCGGTGGGCGTGCCCTTCACGGCGAAGTGCCGCTCGGAGATCTCGCGCAGGCGCAGGGGATCGTTGAGGGAGAGCGAGTGAGCGACGCCGCTCTGATCCGTTTCGGGCGCGACCACCCACACATCGTCAGACAGGGCGC